>DASQDA010001155.1:0-5336 GCA_035634435.1 Polyangiaceae bacterium | reverse complement strand
CCGGTGCGTCCAGACCCAGGTCGGCAGGCGTGATGCGGTCGCTCTGACACACCAGGACGGCGCGTTGAATGCGGTTCTCCAGCTCACGAACGTTGCCGGGCCACTCGTGGTGCTCGAGGGCGGCCTCCGCCTCCGGTGTGAAGTCCAAAGCGTGAGCCTGGGCATGGCAGCCCAGGAAATGAGTGGCCAGAGGCAGCACGTCGTCGACGCGATCGCCCAGCGAGGGCACCGAAAGCTCGATGACGTTCAGCCGGAAGTACAAGTCTTCACGAAATCGTCCCGCGGCGATCTCGGCGCGAAGGTCGCAGTTCGTGGCGCTCACCAACCGGATGTCCGCGTGCCGCGTGGTGCTGCTCCCCAGCCGCTCGAAATCGCCCGTTTGCAGCACGCGGAGCAGACGCATCTGCCCGGACGCCGTCAGGTTGCCGATCTCGTCCAGGAACAGCGTGCCGCCATGGGCGGCCTCGAATCGTCCGATGCGCAGCTTCGTCGCCCCGGTAAAGGCTCCCGCCTCCGCGCCGAATAGCTCGGCCTCCAGCAGCTGGTCGGGCAGAGCGCCCGCGTTCACGCGCACGAAAGGCTTGTCCCGTCTGCGCGAGTTTGCTTGCACGATCTCGGCAAGCTTCTCTTTTCCGGATCCGTTTGGACCGGTGATGAGAACGGGCACGTCCGAGGGCGCGACGTGTACGGCGAGCGATACCAGGTCGTGCATCTCGCGGCTGTTGTAAACCAAGCCGCGCAGCTCGAAACGCGCGAGCAGCTCGCTCCGCCGGCGCGCGTCCCGGGCGCGAAAGCGTGTGTTTTCCTGGCGGAGGGCACGCAGGCGCAGCAGGTTGTTGACGGTGGTGACGAGCTTGTCATCGTCCCACGGCTTGGCTATGTAGTCCGCAGCACCCTGCTTGACGAGCTCGATGGCAAGCTCGAGCGACGTCCAGGCGGTCACCAAGATCACGGGCAGATCCGGGTCGAGCGCGTGGATCTGCCCGAAAAGCGCGATGCCCTCCTCGCCGGAGGTGGTGCCTGCGTCGAAGTTCATGTCCTGAACGACCACGCCGATGTCCTCCGTGCGCACCAGTCGTAGCGCTTCCTCGGGGCTCGCTGCGGTGATACACGGGATATCGTTTACGTCGAAGAGGACCTGGAGTGCCGTGCGAACAGCCTCCTGGTCGTCGACTACAAGGACTTTGAGCATGCTGCAAGGCTCCGAAAACCGCTCCATCGCCCTGTGTGACCCCCCCGTCAAGTCGCGCGTTTGCGGCGGTTCCGAGCCCGGGTGGGTCGCGTTCGAAAGAACGAGCGGTGTGGTGCGCTCGAGCGTCACTCCGCGGTAGCCGCGAGGCGGACATTTGTCCGCCTCGCGGGGACGTCCGTCCGTCTTTTTCGTGGCCACGCAGCGCCAGCATTGCTCGTTAATTTGCCCACTCAGCGGCTGGCGCGTTCCGTGCACCGGCCGACGCAGCGATGACACTCTCTCTGCTAGGCCAGGGCCGTTCGCTGGTGCTGCCTCTTTTCGCGACGGCGGCGACCCTGGGCTGCACGAGCGCCGGTGCGACACCAAGCCCTGCTCCGGTCCCGGCGGTCGCCGTCACCACGAGCGAGGTCGTGCAACGCACCGTCGCCACCACGGTGACCGTTACGGGCACGTTGCTGCCCAACCGCGAGTCAGAGGTCGCAAGTGACGTTGCGGGTCGGGTGGTGTCCGCAGACATCGAGCGTGGGTCCTTCGTCGCAAAAGGCGCGTTGCTGGCCCGCCTCGATGCGCGGTCCGCGGTTCTCGGCCGGCGCGAGGCGCAAGCTCAGGTCGACGCGGCGCGCGTGCAGAAGCAAACCGCCGAGCTCGAGTGTCGTCGCGCCGAACAGCTCTTTGCCTCGCAGAGCATCAGTCGTGCCGAGCTCGAGCGAGCTCAGGCCGCTTGCCAGGGCTCCAGCTTTTCCACGGCTGCCGCGCAGGCGCGTGAGCAGATGGCTGAGCGCGCGCTCGGTGAGTCGATGGTGCGAGCGCCGTTCGCGGGCATGGTCGTGGAGCGAGGCGTGGACGTGGGTGAGTACGTGACTCCCGGCCGACGCATCGCCACCGTGGTCGAGGTGAACCCGCTGCGGCTCGAGATGGCCATCCCCGAGGCGGCAGCAACGGCCGTCCGCGAGGGCAGCCGGGTGGAGTTCCGTCTCCCGGCGCTGGGCGCTACCTCTTTTACAGGCACGGTCCGCTATGTCGGCCCCGTGTTGCGCCGGGCGACGCGCGACCTCGTGGTGGAGGCTCTCGTGGAGAATCCGGACGCGCGTCTGCGACCGGGCATGTTCGCTGAAGCCCGTCTGGGCGTGGGCGAGCAGACACTGCCCACGATACCGCGCGCGGCGCTGAAGGAGAGCGGGTCTACATTCCGCGTCTTCGTGGTGAGCGCCGGCGTGCTCGAAGAGCGCGTCGTCATGACGGGAACGTCCGAGGGCGACAGCGTTGCAGTCGTGAAGGGCCTGCGCGCCGGCGAGCGGGTGGTCTCCCCCTTGACACCCGAGCTACGCGACGGCCTGCGCGTGCGCTGATGCGTCACTCACAAGCCTCTCAGGGAGAACGCCGATGCAATGGTTAGCGAACGTCTCGGTGCGCCGCCCCGTCTTTGCCACCGTGCTGGTGCTGGTCGTGGTGGTGCTCGGTGTAGTTGGCTACTTTCAGCTCGGCGTCGACCGCTTTCCAAAGGTGGATTTCCCCACCGTGGCGGTCATCACGGAGCTGCCGGGCTCCGCTCCGGAAGAGGTCGAGACGGACGTCACCGACCAGATCGAAGAAGCTGTCAACACCATCAGCGCAATCGACGAGCTGCGCTCGATCTCCAGCGAGGGTGTCTCCCAGGTCTACGTCAGCTTCGTTCTGGAGAAGGACATCGACGTCGCCGCTCAGGAAGTGCGAGAGCGGGTAGCAGCTATCATCGGTGAGCTGCCGGAGGGGATCGAAGCGCCCGCCATTACCAAGATGGACCCGGACGCGACGCCGGTGCTCTACGTTTCGGTCAACGCCGACGCGCCGATGCGCGACATCACCGAGGTTGCCGACAAGATCATCCGTCGCAGGATCGAGAGCACGCCGGGCGTCGGACAGGTGACGGTAGTGGGTGGCAGCAAGCGCCAGGTGAACGTGCTGCTGGATCCGGCCCGTCTGCGCGCGTTCGAGCTGACCTCGCTCGACGTTCAGCGCGCCATAGCGGCCGCAAACTTGACGGTTCCCGGCGGTCGCCTGGAGGCGGGGCCAGAGCAGCGCGTGCTGCGAGTGCGCGGGCGCGTAGAGAGCGCCGCCAAGGTGGCAGAGCTGAGCGTCGTGGAGCGCGCTTCGGGTGTGGTGCGCGTGAGCGACGTGGCGCGCGTCGAAGACGGTATCGAGACACCGGAAACGGTTGCGGTGCGCGACGGCAAGTCGGCGGTCGTACTCTCGATCCGCAAACAGTCGGGCTCCAATAGTGTCGCGGTCGTCGACGAGGTTCGCGGGCGGCTCGCCGAGCTCGGGCCCCAGCTGCCCAAAGGTTACGGGCTCGAGGTGGTGCGCGACAACACGGCCACGGTTCGCACCAGCGTCGACGCCGTCAAGGAACACCTCGGCCTGGGCGCCTTGTTCGCCGGGGCCGTCGTGCTGCTCTTTCTCGGCAGCGTACGCAGCACGCTGATAGCGGCGTTGGCGATCCCCGTGTCCATCATCGGCACGTTCGCGCTGATGTGGACGCGCGGTTTCTCGCTGGACACCATTACGTTGCTGGCGCTCGCGCTGGCGGTCGGCATCGTCATCGACGACGCCATCGTGGTGCTCGAGAACATCCATCGATTCATCGAGGACAAGGGCTATTCGCCGGTCAAAGCTGCCATCCTGGCGACCAAAGACATCGGTCTGGCGGTGCTCGCTACCACCCTGTCCCTCATCGCGGTGTTTCTTCCCGTGGCGTTCATGAGCGGCATCGTGGGCCGCTTTCTGAACAGCTTCGGCATGACCATGGCGTTCTCGATTCTGGTCTCCATGCTGGTGAGCTTCAGCTTGACGCCCATGCTGGCGGCCCGCTGGCTCAAGGCGCACCGCCCTTTGGCAGGTGCGGCCCCGGGCCAGCCCATCAAGAAGCCAATCCTCGCGCGGGTCGTCGACAGCTTCTATTTGCCGGTCGAGCATACCTACGTGCGCCTGCTCGCGTGGGTGATGAAGCGAAGGTGGATCGTGGTCACGGCCTCGCTCCTGGCGCTTGCCGCGTGCGTGCCCTTGCTGTCCGCGGTCCCCAAGGGGTTTCTCCCCATGAGCGACGAGGCGCATTTCGAAATCAACGTGCGGGCGCCCGAGGGCATGAGCCTGGACGCGACGGCGCTCGTCGGTGAACGCATCGCGCGGCAGGTGCGTGACGTTCCCGATGTCACGTCGACTCTGGTGACAATCGGGGACAACAGCGACCGTCGCCCGAATCTGGCTCGTGTGTACGTGCGACTCACGGATCCCGAGCACCGAAAGCTGTCGCAGTTCGAGATCATGGATCACGTGCGCCGCACGATCGTGCCGCGGCAGCCTGCGGAGCTCGCGCTCGACGTCTCCGAGGTGGCGATGTTCGGTGGTGGTGGTTTCCGCACGGCGCTCATCCAGTACGAGCTGGCGGGGCCTGACCTGGCTCGGCTGGCTAGCTATTCGGAGCAGCTCGTCGAACGTGTCAAGAAGATCCCCGGCGCCGTGGACGTGGCGACGACCTACGTCGGAGGCAAGCCGGAGCTTGCGCTGCGGCTCGATCGGGAGCGCGCCTCGGACCTGGGAGTGCGCGTGGCCGATGTTGCGGCGACCCTTCAGCTGTTCGTCGGTGGCGCGGAGATATCGACCTACGTGGAAGCAGGGGAGACGTATCCGCTGTTCTTGCGCGGTGAGCCGCGCTTCCGTGCGGATCTAGAGGGGATGGCGTTGCTGACGGTGCCCTCTTCCCGGCTCGGGAGCGTGCCGCTGCTGGACGTGGTGCGTGCCGAGCCGGGTACGGGGCCTGCTGCTATTGAGCGCTCCAACCGCCGACGCCAGGTGATGCTGCTCGCGAACGTGGCTCCAGGAATGTCTCAGGGCGAGGTGAACGCGGCGGTGGAACGCGAGATTCAATCGCTGCGCATGCCGCCGGAGTACAGCGCGGGGCCGCTCGGACAGTCTCGCGAGATGGGCAGAGCCGCCAGCGCCTTCCTGGTCGCCTTCCTGCTGTCCTTCGTCTTCATGTACCTGGTGCTGGCCGCGCAGTTCGAGTCCTGGTTGCACCCCATCACCATTCTGCTGGCGCTTCCCCTCACGTTGCCCTTCGCGCTGGTGTCGATCCTGATCTTTCGGCAGCAGCTGGACATCTATTCCA
>DASQDA010001154.1:0-1796 GCA_035634435.1 Polyangiaceae bacterium | reverse complement strand
GTGTTGGATCCACCACGCAGCGGTGCCGCGGAGCTGGTCGACCCCATCGCGCGCGCACGCCCGCGATGGGTGGCCTATTGCTCGTGCGATCCCGTGACGCTGTCGCGCGACCTGGGCGCGCTGCTGCAGCGCGGTTATGTCGTCGAAAGCGTTCGCGGCTTCGACATGTTCCCAGGCACCCACCACGTGGAGACGCTGGCATGGCTGCGTCGCTCGGACGTCGGGCCGACCCCGAGTGGGTGAAGCTTCGCCACGGATTTGCCCGGACGGCCTCCGTCGCCCGACAATCAGGGCTTCACCCTGGAGCACGTCTGAACATGCACCTTCTCGCCCATGTAGCCGCCGGCTTCGAGCTGAGCCCTTGCTGGTTGGTGTCCGACGGGGATCTGACGATCGGTCCCGTTGCGACGGAGCTGCTGGTGCGAGGATTCGTCAGCGGTCGCATCCCGAGGCACTGCCAGGTGCGGCCGTCCGAGGGCGGGGATTGGCGCTCGATCGAAGAGGTGCGCGAGGTGCGAGCCTCCCAGCAACCCTCGGAGACGGCGCCCGAGGTAGCGACGATCGCCGTCCGCAAGATCCGGGGCTGGTTGCTGGACGCCCGCGACGTCGGCGAAGCCCTGCTCCTGTCTTTGCACGGCGCCTGTTATGTCACCCAGGCGCAGATCGGAGTTCTCTATCGGGTGCGCGCACCGCTTGGCTTGCCGGTGGTCTCGGCCTGCTTTGGCGATCCTGAGTTAGAGCTCGGTGAGATCGTTCCGCGCCGCGATCCCGCCTTGACGGCCGCGCTCGAGGGCGAAACCATGGTGCTGGAGCCGGAAATGAGCGCCGCCGCGCTCGCCATTGCGGGCCGGCTCTCCCCGCGAGTGCAGCCTCGCGGCATCGCCCTGGTTCCCATCCGTACGGGCACGGACATCGCCGGGGTGGTCGAGCTGGCTCGCTTCGACCACGGTTTCCGCAACTCCGAAGTCCGCGCTCTCGTGCCGTTGATGGCCGCCACCGTTGCTCGACTGGAAGAGCTAGCGTGGGACGCCTGAGCCCCGAAAAAGACAACGGCCTGGTGCGAGGGTACGCTCCAAGCCGTTGGGTAGAGAGGGCGCTAGGCAGCGTTTGAGCTGCTTGGCACGGCACGTATCGCGGGAAGAAGGCAGCGGCTCAGAGCGAGGGGGAGCGCTCGGAGCCGCTGGGTAGATAGGGAGGCGGCGTCCTTGGCGGAGGGGGGGGCACCATGGGCGCCGCCTGCAGCTGAGCAATATGCACCTATCGTGCCGAAGTTCATTCGCCGGCAATCCGTCACTTACGTCATCCGACCGCCAAACGGAATTTCAATTCTGCAATTGAGAGTTCGAACCCGAAACGAAAAAGCCATCTTCAGCGCATCCATAGGCGCGAGCTGAGCGCCGGCTCGCGGTTCGCAAGCCAGACGCAGCGACCTGCACGAGGGGTGCCGCCGACGCTGCGCGACGCGGAGCGCGACCCCCCTGCCCGCGTTGGGAGTTGCCAGGCTGGCTTTCAAGCCGCACAAGAGAAGAGAGATGAAGTGGTCGTTGCGCATCGCGCGCGTCGCCGGGATCGACATCCGCGTTCACGTGAGCTTCGTGCTCACCTTGTTCCTGGGCGCCTATCAGTTCAGCCATCATTACGGACCAGCGGGAGTCGGCTTCGGGGTGGTGTTGATGCTGGCGTTGTTTGCCTGCGTGACGCTGCACGAGCTCGGCCACAGCCTCGTTGCGCAGCGTTTCGGTGGCGTCGTACGGGAGATCGTGTTGCTGCCCATCGGCGGCCTAGCCCGTCTGACG
>DASQDA010001153.1:0-1706 GCA_035634435.1 Polyangiaceae bacterium | reverse complement strand
ACCGGCGGCCTCGTTGGCGGGGTCGGCGGCAGCGGCGGTGGGTTGGCGCCGCCCGCTTGTACCGGCGCGCCCGTGAAGGCGACGCAGTCTGGGGCGATCTTCACGCTCGACAATGGGCTGGTGAAGGCGACCATCGACACTTCGAAGGCGACGGTGCCGAGCTTCGTCTTCAAGGGCCTCGAGACGATGCAAACCGGCGGCTACTTCTCGTTTGGGACCAACGTGTACACGGCAGGGCCGTTCAAAGGCGGGTTCTCGGCCGATCCCGCGCAAAACAACGGGGAGCTCGCCGAGGTCGCGATGACCACCAAGTGGAACGGCGCCGCAACTGTCGTCCCGCTCGATCTCGAGGTGCGCTTCGCGTTGCCGCGTTGCTCCCAGGGTCTTTACGAGTACGTGGTGTTGACGCATCCGAACGGGTATCCGGCGTTTTCGCCGGGTGAGATGCGCATCAACCACTACATCCGGCTCGATTTGCCGTTTGACTGGTACGCGGTCGACGACACGCGCCGCGGCCCTTTCCTTTCACAAGCCGACGAGACCGCTTCGCAAGCCGTGCCGGGCGCGCCCGTCGAGGTGCGCAAGTACGTCACTGGGCCGTTCGCCAACCGTCCCGGGTGGCAGAAGTACGACGCGACCATCGAGTGGGGCGAAGGCAACGTGTACGGCTGGAGTAGCAGCACTCGCAAGATTGGCCTGTGGCTGATCAATCCCTCGAACGAGTACCTGTCAGGTGGGCCGATGAAGACCGAGCTCACCGTGCACCCCGGAGGCAGCGGGCGAGGCGCGCTGCTGAACTACTGGGGCGGCAGCCATTTCTACGGCAAGCTCGAGCCCGTGACGGCCACCCAGCAGCGCGAGAAGGTGCTGGGCCCTTGGCTGCTGTATGCGAACTCGACCGCGCTCGACGGAGCTGCCGGACAAGATGCGCTCTGGGCCGACGCCAAGCAGCGCCTGAGCTGGGAGAAGGCGGCCTGGCCTTATGCCTGGGAAAAAGATCCGCGCTACCCCGCCAAAGGCGCGCGTGGCAGCGTGCAGGGTCGGCTCAGCTTCAGCGATCCACAGCAGCCGATGGCTTCAGTAGGCAACGCGTGGGTGGGCCTGGCGGGGCCGCCTGTGGCTGGCGCTCCGCGCTTCGAGCATCAGGGCTGGGACTACCAGTATTGGGTGCGCGCGGATGCTCAGGGCAACTTCACGCTCGCCAACGTGCGTCCCGGCAACTACACGCTGCACGCGTTCGTGGCGGGCATTCACGGCGTGCACATGGGTGCGCCGAACGCCGTGACCGTTGCGGCGGGCGGCACGCTCAGCCTGGGCACGGTCGCCTGGGTTCCCGATCGTCGCGGCCCGACGGTCTGGGAGATCGGCACTCCTGACCGAACGCCGAAGGAATTCCTGCGCGGCGACCAAGCCTGGCACTACGGCACGCACCTGCTCTTCAGCAGGGACTTCCCGAATGGCGTCAACTACGTGGTCGGCACCAGCGCGCCTGCCAAGGACTGGAGCTACATGCAGCCGGGCGGTACCTGGAACGTGCAGTTCAATCTCGCCTCCATACCCGCCAACGCCAGCGCCGCGTCCTTGGTGCTCGACGTGGCCGGCAGTGACGGCGCCACCGTGCGCGCGAGCCTGAACGGCACACCAGTGGGCTCCGCCAGCTTTCCGTACGACGATGGCTCCATCGATCGAGACCAGCCGCACGGTGT
>DASQDA010001152.1:0-3397 GCA_035634435.1 Polyangiaceae bacterium | reverse complement strand
GGAACGGAAATTAGTTGCACGTGCAAGCCACTCCGGTCGCCCGACGCTTTGACCTGCAGCTCGGCCGGTTCGAGCGCGCAGCGCTCCCGACCTCACGTGCCGCGGCACCCGTCGTGCGTGTGCTGCAAGGCAGCCGCTTCGCAACACGATGGCCGCTCCGGTGACGGCTCACTGGACTTCGGCGGAGACGAGCTCGGGTTGCCAGCTCGGGCCGGTCTTGATGCCGCAGAGGCCGAAACTCACGGATTGCGCCGCGGGGATGCGGCCGTTCCAGGAGAGGTTCGTGGCCGTGTAGAGCGAGCCAGTGCTGGTGAATTCAGCGCTCCATTGCGAGCTCACGCTCGAGTCGTTCACGTCGACCGTGGCCGTCCAGGAGACCGTCGGCGCCGCAGTGTGGTTCCTCACGATCACCTCGGCACACCAGCCGGTGTCCCATTGGCTGGTTATCGCGAGTGTTGCGGGCGGCGGGCACGCGGCGCACGAGCCGCCACAGTCGATGCCAGTCTCGGCACCGCTCTGGACGCCGTCGTCGCACTGCGAATGGACATGCAAGTCGACCCAATCGCGCACGTTGGCCGTCGCATCGACGAGCGACAGCTCGGGGGTCACCGTCGAGAGCACGGAAATTTGATAGCGCTGGCCGCCCTGCGTGTAAAAGCAGCCGCTGCCCGAGTCGCCGTAGTAGGTGATCTGTCCGAGCGAATTGATACGGAGGAGGTACCTGCCGTCACTCGGGTCGTAGCTCTCCACCGGAAGCGAAGCGTGCCGGAGCGTGCCGAAGCCCTGAAAGTCGACAGTGTTTTGGCCGTACCCGTAACATTCGACCGTGCGACCGACGAGCTCCGAGGCCGGAAAGGGCCAGAGCGAATTCGTGTAACCGTTCGCGCCGACCGCGATGGGGAAGGGCTCGCTCACGCGGATGAGACCCACGTCTGTCGTGAAGCTGGTGGTGGACCACGGAATCACCTGCACGGCGTGACGCAGGTCTCCGGTCGTCGTGCGCTCGACGGTCGTTCCGGCCGCTTCTTGCGGCAAGCAGTGCTGAGCGGTCAGAACCCAGATGGGAGTGATCAAGGTTCCGCTGCACCCGCCACCCGTCGCAGTGCGAAGTTTCACGAGGCCGATGTCTTCGCTGGTCACGGGCGTGCCGTTGATGATCGCCTGACCGGCGGCGTCGACGCCCTCTTCGCTTGCCGGCTCGAGAGCGCAGGCGAGGGTGATAGCGCTCGTCAAGAGCGCAAGCTTGGCGGAGAGAAGCGGTTTCATGGCGTAGATCCCTTTGGTTGATCACGACGGGCGGACACGCCGGCAAACTCCCGAAGTCCTCGTCCCCGTCCTGTTCTTGGCTACTTGGGTTAGAGCCGCGGCGTCGCCGAACCTTCGCTCTATTTTTTTAGCCTCGTCACTCCGTGCTACCAATCAGCAGCGCCTCGGAGGCAACGCGCATGTTACAAGGGGAGCCCTGAACCGATGGCGGGCCCGAGCGTGACGGCGGACACACGAGAAATCCGGCTTATCCGCGAGGCGGACTCGCTGGAAGCTCTCACGCAGCTCTTGCATCGTGCGTACGCATCGCTCGCAGCGATGGGTTGGCGGTACCGCGCCACGCATCAAGACGTCGCGACCACGCAGCGTCGCATCGCGCAGGGCGAGTGCTACGTCATGGCGGACGGCACACGCGTCGTCGGCACTGTTCTTTTGGTTCCGCCGTCCGCACGCTCGAAGCACTGCGCCTGGTACGATCGCCTCGACGTTGCCGTCATCAGCCAGTTTGCCGTGGAGCCTGAGCTGCAGCGTCAGGGGCTCGGGCGTCGGCTATTGGACTTCGCCGAGCGGCGGGCCCTGGACCTCGGCGCCGTCGAGGTAGCCGTCGATACCGCCGAGCCTGCGGTCCACCTGGTCGAGCTCTACCAGGCGCGGGGCTATCGATTCATCTGCCACACGCAGTGGGACCATACGAACTATCGAAGTGTGGTGCTGAGCAAGCGCCTGACCCCTTGAATGCGTGCTGCGGTCGTGTAGGGTGCCGGCCTGATGACGACCGAATCACCCGTTGCGGATACTTCCAGCAAAACCGTTACGTTGGCGGGGACGACCTACCAGATTCAAGCCCTGGGTGATGACAGCTACACGGTATTGTTAGCTGGCGTTCCCGTGGGCCGCATCGTCTACTCTTTCGGCGCTGCCAACGGCGTGCCCGAAGGGGACGCGCTCAGCGAGGACGACCTGACGCTCATCGCAGAGGCCTGGTTTGCGGCCGTTGGTTGAGGCGCTACCGGCGCGCTGAGCGCACCTTCGCTCCGAGGCGCGCACCGGGGGGAAGCGCGCGGACTGCTGGCGGTTATGGACGGACTGAGGGTATCTGCAAATGACAGCAGCCGTATCCGATGCCCGGCTCACTGTTGGCTGCGCTTTCCGCGGAGCACGCCGTGTTAGGCTGGCCGTCGGAGGCCAGATGGCGCGCTGGGTGGCTCTCGTGGTAGCGGCTTGTGTCATCTCGAGTTGCGGCGGATCGGACGACGACAAGGAGCAAGCGGAGCTTCAGTGCGAAGACTTCGCCGAGACCTGGTGTTCTCGCGCTTTGAGCTGTGCCGTGGAGGTAGGTCGCCTCCCTGCCGCTCAGCTCGAACGACAACGCGGCAATTGTCAGCGGATCCTGATTGCGGCCGTTCCCTGTGAGCGCGCGTTTAGCGTGACGCCGAGTTACAACGACTGCATTTCCGGGGTGAATGCCATGGAGTGCCAACGCTGGGATGTTCCTGAAGAGGAGGTCGCAACGGTGACGCCGCCCGCGGTGTGCCAGGGAGTCATCCTGGTCGCGGACTGAGCTTCCGTTCGCACGCGCCGACCGCCGCAGCGGGCGCGGCGGCAGCGGCTTTTCTTCGGCATCCAAAGCCATTAGACTGCCGCCTTGATTCTCGCCGCTCTCGGACAGGTGTTCGAATCGCTGGGGTTAGGCGCTCGACCCTGCTCGCCGCCGGCCACGCTGCGGGCTGCGCCGGCGTGAAAGCGACGCCTTACCGGCCGCTAGCGCAGCCATCACCCCTCGCGCTGCGGGATCAGCCGCAACCAAACCCGCCGCCCGCGCTCGTGCTACGGGCCGTGCTCGGGCTGCGGAAGCTCTTGCTGTGGCTGGCGGATCGGTTGTGCCCCGCGGAGCTGGCCTTGCTCGACCACACCATCGGGCTCGGTCGAACACACGCGCTCGGTGCGATCGCCAATCTCAATGTGGTCGACGTGCTCGGTGACGAGCGGCTGAGCGCCGAAGGGCTAGCGCACCGCACCGGCTTGAACGCGGACGCGCTGTTTCGGACCCTGCGAGCGCTTTCCTCGCGCGGCATCTTCGAACTGCACGCGGACGGGCGTTTCGCAAACAATCGGCTCTCCCGTGTTCTAC
>DASQDA010001151.1:0-2569 GCA_035634435.1 Polyangiaceae bacterium | reverse complement strand
TGCTCCGCGCATCGTGACGCGAGAGCCCCTGCGCTTACTTCGAGGACAACGAGTGCCACGCTTCCTGTATGGAACGGCCTGGAAGGAAGAACGCACGCGGGCTCTGACGGAGCTGGCGCTCGAGGCCGGCTTCTCGGGCATCGATACGGCAAACCAGCGACGCCACTACGTGGAAGCGGCGGTGGGGGAGGCGCTGGCCAGCGTGTTGCCCGCCGCGAGCCTTGCACGGAGCCAGATATTTCTGCAGACGAAGTTTACCTCCGTTGATGGCCAAGATCACCGGCTTCCCTACGACAGCAAGGCTCCGCTCGCCGTGCAGGTCCAGCAGTCGTTCGAAAGCTCGCTGGAGCACTTGCACACGGACTACGTCGATTCCTACCTGCTGCATGGTCCATCCTCACGCGCAGGGCTCGGCCCGGACGACTGGGCGGTGTGGCGCGCGATGGAGGAGCTGGCGCGGGCCGGTCGGGCGCGCTTCATCGGTATCAGCAACGTCTCTTTGGCCCAGCTGCAGGCGCTGGTGGCGGGCGCGGATGTCAAACCCGCGTTCGTTCAAAATCGCTGCTACGCGCGGCAGGGCTGGGATCGGGCGGTGCGCGCGTTTTGCTCCGCCAACGACATGCTCTATCAGGGGTTCTCGTTGCTCACTGCCAACCAGCGAGAGCTAGCGCGGCCGGAGGTGGTGCGCGTGGTGGAACGGAGCGGCCGAACGCCGGCAGAGGTCGTGTTCAGCTTTGCGCTCGGGATTGGCATCTTGCCGCTGACGGGCACGTCTAGCTCCGAGCACATGCGGATGGATCTTGGCTGTCTCGATTTCGAGCTTCCGGCCGCCAGCGCGGCGGTCCTCGCCAATATCGACTCAGCACGAAGACCGTAGACGTCTTCATGTCGTTCGATGGGCGGTTTCGGCTCGCGGGCTGGCCGGCTGCCTATCCGCTCGGGCGCTGCTATGCTCCGGCTCTTGCCCCGCAGGTCTTCCTTTTCAGCGCTCAATGCGACGAAGTCGTTGTTGCTCCTGTGGGCGACAGCGACGCCCTTCGCTTGCGGCGCGCCGTCAAACGAGGAGCTTTTCGCTCCGGTGGGGACTGGCGGCAGCCGAGCAGGCGGAGCCGGCGGGGTCGGAGCTGGCGCGCAGTCGGGGGGAAGGCCACCAACCGGCGGCAGCGGCGGTAGTGGAACGCCAGGCGGGGCTGCGGGTGGCGGTACCACTGCAAAGGGTGGGACGAGCTCGATGGGGGGCCATGCGGGCGTCGGCGGCGCAGCTGTCGGCGGGACGACCGTCGGTGGAGGGGGCGACCGCGGAGGGAGTGGCGGTACGGGCGGAGATCCGGAAATCGCCGGAGCCGGCGGTATGGGACCTGACTGCTCGCTCTGCGATCCCAATGCCGAGTGCACCGAAGCGAACATGGACGTCACCTGCGCTTGCCGAGCCGGCTTCGTCGGTGATGGACGCACTTGCACCCGACCCGTTTCCTGCGATCAGCTGCACCGAGCTCACCCGCAACTGCCGAGCGGCGCGTACGCGCTCAAGCCGCGGCCGGCGGGAGCCGAGTTCGGGGCCTACTGCGAGATGACCGCCGAGGGTGGCGGGTGGACCTTGATTTTGAACGAGGGGAGCGACTTCGACCCCTCGGCGCTCGGGGTGTCCGAGGCCCTCTGCTATACGGCGAGCTGCACCAGCCTGGCGTATTCCGAGGTGGTGTTGAGCGCTGACCTGATGCTCGACGTCGCCAACGGTCCCATCGAAGCCGACGACTTCGAGGGCCGCGTGGTGATCACGGGCGTGCAGCCCGCCACCCGCGGCAAAACCGTCCGGGCTCTGTTTCTTGGCGGTCCTCACTACCTGGAGGATGAAGACAATTCGAACCTGATCGTTCGTCTTCCGGGCAACGGGGTCTGCAGCGACTTGGTGGGCCCGCTAGGCGACTTCGCGGGGCTCGTCTGCGATTCCTGCTCCAACGGAGAGGAATGCGGAGCCAGCGTGCTGGTGCTCGGTGATGGCGATTCTCCGTGCGCGCCCGAGGCGCCAGCGTTCGCGATTGGCGGCGCCCACAGCCACACGCTGCCCTGGACGAATTGCGCGGGCTGGCCGCAGGCCCCGGGCAGCAACCCGCGCCACTATCCCGAGCACTTCCGCGTGTGGATCCGCTGAGCCGAAGCTAGCCGCTCGGCGGCACCGGAGCGGCCGCGTCCGGCCAGCGACGCCGGACATGTCCGGTTGACAAGACCGGACATGTCCGGCGCAACAAAACCGTTGCGCGGTTGTCTCACACCCGTTGTCCGTCACGCCGCCTGGCTTTTCGGACAGACTCGCTGGACGAACAGGACTAGCGCTTTGAATCGGCTTGGCCTAGGGAACTCGCGTGGGTGATGTGGTCCGTACGCTTCTGGCGCCTGCTAGTCTTCCGGCGCTGCATCAATGGCGAAACCCGCTGGATACCTCTTTCTTTTGGGCAGAACGTTAAGCTCCGCGCTGCGCTTCTGCGGCCACCGGAGAGTGTGAGCGGGCGTGCTGCGGGCGAGACGGCCGCGGTCCTTTAATTGCAAGTCGACGTCGCGGCTTCGGAGA
>DASQDA010001150.1:0-1540 GCA_035634435.1 Polyangiaceae bacterium | reverse complement strand
AGCAACGCGTTCATAGAAGCGACCGTCACTGCGACCCCCCCGGCGTGCGCCCGCCGGGTGGCGCGCGAGCCGGTCTGCAAGCATGACTACCGGAAACCAGTACGTACCGGTTAATCGCCGCTCGACTCACGGGTGAGTCGCTGAACATCGCGCGGGAGCTTCAAGGGCTGACCCAAACGGAGCTCAGTCGCCTCTCAGGCGTACCGCAGTCGGCCGTCTCTTCGTTGGAGAGCGAAACGGCTGACGTGGGGCTCAAGCGAGTGACGAGGCTCGCCGAAGCGCCAACGACGTCAAGATCGTGAAAGCCAAGGAAGTCGAGCTCGTGCCCCTAGCGGACGTCGCCGCTGTGGTCAGGGAGCGGGTGCTCAGCGAAGGTGGCAAGCTGCGGTTCGTGACGTATCGCACGTGACGGGGACGCGCTGCGGGCCGACTCTCAGCGACCTACTCCCTCGTGTTAAGTCGATTCAACGAGCCCGAGCGTCGGAGTCGCCGCGCCGAGGTGAGGAGTGCGAGAGCAGCAAACAAAGCGAGACCCGCCGCAGACGCAGGTCGCGACCGAGCGACGCCACAGCCGGCAGACGTTGGGCTTCCGGCCGCGGAAGGGTCGACCGACGGCTCGCCGGACGGCGCGGTGGGGACGCCGGCAGCCGCTGGCTCGGGAACGGTGCCGGCCAGAGCACAGAGCGCCTTCTGCCCGGTCTCCAGCTCCAAGCGCACGGGCGGCAGATCGCCACCATGGCCCACGATGGTGGTCTGCACCTCCACAACGTGCTTACCCGCGGGGACACTGGAGTACAGGCCGCAGCTACCCATCGCATAGTGCATGTCGCTCTCACCGCGGCCGCACTGGGTGTCTACCTGAATGACGCGCGGCTCGTGCCGAGAGCCGGGCGGAGAACCAAACGGCTTTCCGTCCACCGTCACCCGCTCGTCTGAGAGGTGCCGCGTGCTCCCCGACAGATCGGGGTTTTGATAAGACAGCCGATAAAAGGTATGGCCTGGTGAGGAACCTGCGCCTCTTTCGAACACTTCGAGATAGCCCGCCTGGATGTCCGGCGTTTCGGAAGGCCCCGTGATGAACGAGAACACTCGAGGCGCAGCAAGATACGCCGGGTCGCGTGCTGCACACCCACACGTGTACTCCAGCTCGACCTCCAGCCCCGCGGGCAGCGGCTCGTCCGGCGCGAACACCCTGTCCTTGCCGATCTGCCGGATGCTGCTGCGCACTGTTGTCCCATCCGCCGTCCGCAACGTGAGTGGTCCCGGATCCTCGGGCAGCGCACATCCAAGCTTTCCCCCGCTCTCGACCCGGAAGTAGACCAGGTTACCGGGGATGCTGCCCTCGGTGGGAAACAAGCGCACCGGAGATACGCAGGCGTCGTACGAGCATGCCGCCGCGTCCCGAGCTCCAAGCTGTACGACGCTGAACAACGTGGCGAGTGCGAGGAGCTTGCTGGCGCGGGACATAGCTGGAACATAAGCAAGCCGCGGGCCGAGCCTGAAACCACGGATTCGGCTGCGATTTGCGGCCGTGCGTGGC
>DASQDA010001149.1:0-10146 GCA_035634435.1 Polyangiaceae bacterium | reverse complement strand
AGCGCGCTGCAGCGGGAGGTCAAAGCCGCGCGCGCGGCCTTGACCCAGGGACACCTCGAAGCTGCCCAGCGTGCCTACTGCAAGGCGGTGCGTCTGGATCCCACCTCGGCCAAGCACTATTTCGACCTCACGAACGTCCTGCTGCTGCGCCGCGACGGCGTTGCCGCGGTGCATTGGGGTAGCAAGGGCGTTCAGCTCGATCCGACGAGCACGCGGGGACAAGCGCTGCTGGGCGATGCTCTCGCGCGTGCCGGCGACGCCGAAGGTGCACGGAAAGCATGGCAGGCTGCAGCCGGCCTGACGGCGCCCACCTCCACGGAAATCGAGGCGATGGCGCAGCAGAACCTGCACCAAGCCGACGGCGCCGCGGAGGCTCGCGACTACTTCCGCGCGGAGCGCTTCTTCCGTAGGAGCGCGCTGCTCACGCCGGAAAATCTGCAGGCCAACCTCGGCCTTTCCACGGCTCTGCTGCGCCAAGGGCAAGCCCCAGCGGCCGCGCATTGGGCGAGGCGAGCGGTTGCCCTGGCGCCCGAGGATCCGGTGGCGCGGCTCGCTCTTGGCGACGCACTCCTGCAAGCCAACGACACCGAAGCGGCCAAACAAGAGTTCTTGCAGGCCGATCGTATGGGTCATCTTGGCGCCAAGCGGCGCCTCTACAAGCTCGATCTGCCGTAACAGGCTGGAGTGGTTCACCTGGTTCGAGCCGCCCGCCACGCGGCGGCCCCGTCGACTCCGTGCCGCTCGCGCGAGCGCGAAGCGCGACTAGTGTGCTGAATCCAAGATTCAGCACACTACAGAACAGGTAATTTATGAGTACACGACGCGGAAGCCCGGGGAGTTTCTGGGGTCTCGCCCGTCGGGGCCCCAGAAAGTTCCGGGGCGTTTCACTGACTCAGCACACTAGGGGGTACGTGTCTTCAGGCTATCGACCGCGTGCACCGGTGGTGCGTCGCCCTTCATCAAGTGAGCGATGGCGCTGTAGACGAGCCGCTGACTCTCCAGCATGCTCTTGCCGGCAAACGCTGCGCTGGTCACGCTGATGCTGAAGTGCCCGCCGGCCCCGGTCACCTCGGCGCGTGCGTCGGGGATCTGCTGCTCGATGGCTTCGCGGAGAGCGTCGATGACGGAGCCTTTGAAATCGGTCGGGTGTGACGACATGTTCGTTCTCGCATCTTTGGACGGGTCGGCCCCAGAAAGCAACGCACCTCAGTAGCGGGGCACCGCCGGATCGACGCTCTGCGACCATTCGTCGATACCCCCACGCAAATTGTAGACGACCTTGAAACCCATGCGCAGCAGCTGCTCGGCGGCGTCCTGGCTGCGCACACCGTGATGACAGTGAAAGGCGATCGGGGTCGAGCGGTCGAGCGTAGAAAGGTACTGCTGACCCGCGGCGTCCAGGGGGCGGGCTGCGGCGATGCTGGCGATGGCTCGCTCCGGCTCGGGCCGGACATCGAACAGCACGACCGCCTCCCGCTCCAGCATCGCCTTCAGCTCGACCGCGCTCAACGGCTTGACCTTGGCCGGCTCGTTCGGATTTTCGATCTTGAAACCACCGCTCGGACCCTCCACGAAATCGATGCTCAGTGCCTGCGCCCGGCGCGCGCTGGCCGCGTCCAGGAAGAGCTCGAGGCCGCTGGCGGAGACGCGAATGTCGCCGGGCTCGGGCGGGGCGAAGAAGAGGTCGTACTGAAACCGACTATCCACCTTCAAGTGCAACACCTCACCTGCCGCCTCCTCGAGCGCGGCCTGGAAGGCCTCGCGTGCCGCGTCGCTCAGGGTGATGTCGGGCGTGGCAGGGGCCGCTACGGAACCGCCGACCAAGGCCTGCAGCTCATGTGAGGCATGCAGCTCGCGAACGATGTCGCAGCCGCCGATGAACTTACCCCCCACGTAGAGTTGTGGAATGGTCGGCCACTCCGAAAACTCCTTGATGCCATCGCGGAGCTCCGGCGAGCTCAACACGTCGACGGTTTCGTACTCGGGCACGAGCTCGTCCAGGATCTGCACCACCTGCGCCGAGAATCCGCACTGGGGAGATTGGCGGTTCCCCTTCATGAAAAGGACCACGGGGTTCTGGGTAACGAGCTCGGAGATTTGATTGCGGAGCGAAGCGCTGAGGGCCATGTTCGTTTGCTTTCAGAAGAGTCCCGACGGGGGCACCGGGCCGGAGCTCGGCCTGGGACATAGCGCGTCGGCGGGCGCAGCGCCCCCTCGAGGAGCCGTGGGCCACCCAGAACCGGCGTCCCGGTTACCAGCTGGGGAGAAGCGCGACCTCTCGGCGTCCTCAGGTGCTACTTTCCTCGGATGACGACGCGCTTCGAGGAGCTGGGCGGCGAGCCTGCGCTGCGCCGGATTGTCGATCGTTTCGTGGACCGCCTCTTCGACGATCCCATGATTGGCTTTTTTTTCGCACGCGCGGATCGCGCGCGCGTGAAAGACAAGGAGTACGAGTTCGCCGCTGGCCATCTGGGCGCTGCGGTGGAGTACACGGGGCGCCCACTGCAGGGCGCCCACCGCGCTCACCGCATCTTCGACGGCCAGTTCTCCCGCCGCCTGAAGATACTGGACGAGACGCTGACAGAGATGAACGTGCCCGCGGCCGTGCGCCAGCACTGGATCGAGCACACGCAATCGCTTCGCCAAACGTTGGTCGCAGGCCCGTGCAACGCCGAGCCAGGACAGGACGCCAAACCGTGAGAAGGCTGCTGCCGGCCGCAACGGCGGCCAGCGTGACCTGGGCTGCGCTCGTCGGCTGCGGAACGGCGGGCTCGACGTGGATCGAGCAGCCCCTGCCAGGAGCCGCTTGGCCCGCCTCAGGCGATTATCGGAAAGCCTCCTTGCAATCGCCAGGCGCAGCAGCTCGTTCCGTGCGCGTCATCGGCAGCCCGCAAACGGAGGAGTCGCCGTGGGTCGACGAGGGACCTCAGTCGCAGGCGCAAGGCCCCGGCGGGCGATCGCTCGGCAGCTTTCGCAACACCTACTACGACTTCCCCAGCGAAGCCGAATACGATGGTGTCGGCGTCGCTCTCAAGGACGCCCGCTGCGAGACCATTGGCGAGGTGCCACGTACCTTCTTCGAGTCTCTCTGCGTACAAGGTAGCGGTAGTCTCCGCAGCGGCGCGACGGTGAGCTTCGCCAAGCGCGACTGCCACTGCGCGGAAGTGTGCCCACGCACGCAGCAGCGCATTTGCTTTGAAAGCCTGGACCCCGCGATGTTTCCCTGGGGCAGGGGCGCGCTCGGCAAGGCCATCACGCCGCTCCTGAGCGTCGCCGTGGACAGCAACGTGATCCCGCTGGGTACCGCGCTGTACGTGCCGGAGCTAGATGGGCTCCCCCGCGACATCACCGGCAGCAGCCTGCACGACGGCTGCTTCATCGCGCAGGACCGCGGGGTGCGCGTGAAAGGCAAACACCTGGACGTGTTCACCGGTCAGAGCTCGGTCACGCTGCTGTGGAACAAGCTGGTGCCCAGCAATCAAGGCGTCACGGTGGTGCTCGACAGCCCACGCTGCGCTCGCGCGAAGTGACGCTTCAGCCCGCGTTGAGTCGCGCAAGCAGCGAAAAAACGCTTTGAAAGCTCGCTCGCCGTCCGAGCTGCAGCAGGTGACCGCCGGGGAACGCCACGAGCGGAGCGCTGAAGTGCGCCGCAAGACGCCGAGCGTGGCTGATGGGCGTGACCCGATCGGCGCGCGCCGCGACCACCACGACGCGATCGGGCTGCAGCAGCGGTGCGCGCGCTAGCGGACTCACGCTGCGATACACCTCGCCAAGCAGCCGATGCTCGAGGTCGGCCTGCTCGGCGCTCGCGCTCAGGTAACCCTGCTCGCGCGAGAAATCGGCCAAGCACGCCAGCGGCACCACCGGCACCAGAAAGTCGATGCCGGTCTCGATCGTGGCGGTCAGACAGGCCGTGTAGCCCCCCAGGCTCATGCCCATCAATCCCGCGCGCGGGTGGTGCTCCGCCTTCAGCCAGCGCAACAGCGCACGCAGATCGAAGACGGACTGGCGAAACCCCTCGACGGTCATACGCGGATCGGTGCCCGGAAACTGCGGCGCCGAACGGCCCTGCCGCGGCCCGCGCAACCCGTGGAAAGGCAGTACGAAGAGCGCCACGTCGTAGTCCGCGGC
The DNA here is from genome assembly GCA_035634435.1 of Polyangiaceae bacterium. Lineage (GTDB taxonomy): Bacteria > Myxococcota_A > Polyangia > Polyangiales > Polyangiaceae > PMG-095. The sequence goes on along the minus strand of DASQDA010001149.1, from coordinate 6,015 downwards.
CAGCAAGTCGCTCACGGGCCAGAGACGCTCGTCCACCACGAAGTGCCCGCTCATGTAGCCGTGTACGAGCACCACCATCGGGCGCGGCGTCGGGCTGAGGTACAGCCGCGCCAGCGCCAGCTGGTTCTCGGGCACCGACAGGTATCGCTCACCGAAGGAGGTGAGATGCGGGGCGTAGGAGCTGGGCCAGGTGGCGTCCAGCACTTGCCGACCCTGCTCGTTGCGAACGTGGCGCAGCAACGGGGCGATCTGCGGAACCTGGCCGAAAAGCTGGCCAGACGGTCCGACCGGATACGCCTGCTGCAGACGCTCCAGAAAAGCGACCCGCGTTGCGTGGGACACGGCGATCTTGCCGGCTTGCTTGCCGCGCGATCGCGCTTCCACGGCCAGCGTGGCTGCACGGTCCACCGCAGCGGCCGCGTGTCCCATCATCCGCTCGGTCATTCTGCGCAACATGCTACGCCCCGGTGTCGAGGCGCCCGCGCAGGACGCCGTCATAGATCGCGAGCACTTCGAGCGAGCCCACCTCGCGGAGCCAACCCTGGCTGTGCGGTCCACGGCGGAGCGACAGACGCGCCGCGACACCACGAGCCGTGAGCTCCGCTGCGAGTCGCTCTCCCGCGGCTCGGTATGGATCTAGCGTCGAGGTAGCCACATAGACGGGCGTGGCTGCGGGACGCTGCGCGGCGGCCTCCGCGATCCTTCGCGCGTAGCTCTGGGCCATGGCGAGGCTGAATGCACCCTGGATGCTGCCGAGCGCGGCGAAGGCCGCTGGCTTGCGCAAGAATACTTCGACGGCCGCAAAGCCGCCGAGCGAGACGCCGGCAATGGCGACCGGCGAGTCCGCAGCGGTGCTCCGAACGCGCTCACGGACCGCGGGGAGCAACGTCCCCACCAGCCAGTCGCTATAGAGCGACAGGGCGAACGCGGCGGAGCCCTTGCCGTAAGGGTTCGGCATGTACGGACACACGACCACGAAGCCCTGGAAGGGCCAGCGTGCAAGCGACGCGTTCCAGCGCGTCAGCTCTGGCTCCGACCAGTACTGCTCGGACTGATTGGCGATGGGCGGAGACTGCAAACGCCGCCATGCGGAGCCGAGCCCATACGGCTTCAGCCACGCCTGCACGCCGAGTGCTTCACTGCGTGTCTCACCCAGTCCGTGCAGCAAGACGCCAATGGGCAGTCGACTCCCCTCGGGAGCCCCGCGCGGCACGAGCACCAAAGCCCGCCGCGTGCCTCGCGTCTCACCTCTGAGCTCGAGGTCGAGCACCTCGAAAGGCTCTTGCTCCGGCTCGGCCGCGCCGCGACCAGTGTACAGGGTCGCCCCGGCGGACATCAGCAAGGCCCGGCGCGACAGCTCGGGAGTCATGACGGTCCTCGGGAGCTCGGCGGCGGTCGAAAGCTCAAGCGCAGGAGATGGCGCCGACCCAGGTCACCGACGAGCAACGCTAGCGCCGCAAAGGCGAGCACCAAGCCGATGCCCACGCGCGCCCACGAGATGTGCAGCGAGGTGCTGTCGGCGAACCAGCGCGCCTCGAGGATGACACCAGCGTTGTACGCGCAATGGCTCAGCATGCAGGCCCAGATCGAGCCAGTATAGAGCCGCACCAGACCGAACGCCGGTCCGAGCACCGCCGTACCGGCAGCCTGCGTTGGATCGAGGTGAAAAAGCCCAAACATCACGCTCGAGACCAGGATCACCACGAGGGGCGCGTACCGTCGGAACGCCGTCATCACGAAGCCGCGGAACAGGGCCTCTTCCGCCAGCGCGGGCAGTACCGCTGCGCAAAGCAGCACGATTGCGAAGAGCTGGGGTGTGGTTCCCCTGGCCAACGTCCTGACGAAGTGATCGGGCCCCAAGCTGTTGGGCGTCCAGCGGTAGACGAGCTCGGCCGTCACCTCCGCCAGCGGCGCAAACCCGAAGGGCAGCAGGACGGCGCCGACGAGCGCACGCAGCGAGGGGCGCGACAGCGGCAAGATCTGCCCGATCGGCGCCCGCAGTCGACGCCACCACAACACGAGCAACAGGCCGACGCACACCTCGTTGACGGCGATGCTGGCGGCTATCCAGCTCGGGCTGGTCACGAGCGGGGAACGCAGCGGATCACTGATCAAAGCAAGCGCGGCGTCCGGGCTGAGCCCCGCGGCCACGGCGGTGCCAGCGGCAACCGCGGCCATGCTCAGACCGGCAGCGATCACCACCACGAGGCCAATCAACCACGCGAAAGCGGCCTCCCGAGGAGCTGGCAGACGTGACTCGGGGGGCACCCCGCCAAGCTAGCACGCGTTGCTTTGCACTCGCCCGGCGGGCGAGACCTCGAGCTCGCAGCGCCAATCGAGCGCTGCCGAGGGGCCGCGCCGCAGCTCCCGCGCGCAATCAGATAGGCTATGGTGGAGTGGTGTTGTCGACTGCTTCCCGCCGTGCCGCCGCGCTTATCCTGGTTACCGTGGCCCTCGCCGGCTGCGAAAGCCCTCCTGCAAAAAAGGACGATGCGGCGCGCCCAAGCGAGGCGGTGGACGCTCCCGCTCCCGCTGCGACCAAAGCCTCCGGGCCCGTGGAGCTGGTGATCGAGGACTCCGGACCCAGGGTGGGCTACGTCCACCTCAACCTGCAAATCCCTGAAGGGCCGCGTCGCCTGCAAGAGGAGCTCGCGTCCCATCGCAGCGAGCTCGATGGCAAGGAGCTGCGGCTCGCCGTCGGCAGGAAGGCCAAGCCGCAATGGGTGTCGCTCTACATCGAGGAGCTCGCCAAAGTCGGTGCCGCCAGCGTCACCATCAAGACGGACACGCGCCGCGAGCTCCGGGACGAGCTTGGCTTCACCGCGCAGTCAAAGGCACGCTCAGCGGCTGCCTGCAGCCCCGTCGCAATGATCCTCGAGGACCGGGCCACCGCCGTTTGGAAGCTCAGCGGCGGGGTCGCGGGCCGCCGGCCCCGCGGCATGGCCGGGCCCGACCTGGCCATGACCGGGGACAGCATCGAGCGCGTCGCGAAGGCGTGCAAGGCCGGAGCCTCCTTGTTCGTGGCAGCAGCCAGCGGTATCGAGTGGGGCCTGCTGTATGATCTGGCGGCTTCCGCACGCGCGCTGCAGGACGTCCGTTTCGAGCACGTCGTGCTCCTAGGTGAGATCCCGGTGCCCGGCCATAAGGTGGGCTTGTGAGCGGCGCCATCACCGAGGCTTGCCTTGAGCACTGCCGTACTAGTCTTCGCCGCGCTCCCCGAGCTGATGACGCTGCATGACGCGCCGGTAAACGTCGCGCCGCGACAGGCCGCTGCTGGCGGCGAGCGCGTCAATCACGCCACGCGGTGACTCGCCTGCTGCGAGACGCCTTTCGATCTCGATCTCGAGCTCCTCCGTCTGCGCGAGGCTGGGCTCGGACACCGCTTCTGCCGCTGCGATGACCAGCGTGATCTCGCCGCGCCAGGAAGGCTCGTGCTCGGCGAGCTTGGCCAGGCTCCCACGCAGGATCTCTTCATGAAGCTTGGTCAACTCGCGGCAGATAACGGCCTCGCGCTCTGGAATCCGCTGCGCGAGGTCCGTCAGCGTCTTGCTCAACCGGTGCGGCGACTCGAACAGGACCGTTGGCTCCGGGGAGCTAGCGATGCGGTCCAGGCACTCCCGGCGCTTGCCCCCTTGCCTCGGCGGAAAGCCGATAAAGGTGAACGCACTTTGCACCAGACCGGACGCAGCCACAGCTGCGGTGACGGCGCTCACCCCCGGAATGGGCACCACGCTGATCCCGGCAGCGGCGGCGAGCTCCACCAGCTCGGTGCCCGGATCGCTGACGCTCGAGGTGCCTGCGTCGGTAACCAAAGCGATGTCTTCCCCCGCCGTCAGCCGCGCCACGAGAGTAGCGAGCGTTCCGGGCCCAGCGTGAGCATCGCAGGAGACGAGCTGCTTTTTGGCCACGCCGAAGTGGCTCAGCAAGGCACGGGTGCGCCGCGTGTCCTCAGCGGCGATACATGGCACCGCACGCAACACCTCGAGCGCACGCAAGGTGATATCAGACAGGTTGCCGATCGGGGTCGCCACCAGGAAGAGCTTGCCGGACACCGCGAGCCCGGGCTCAGCTCACGCCAACCGCGTCGCCGAGCGCTTCCTTCAGGTACTCACGCAGCTTGCCGGTCAGACGTGCTTCGAGCTGCCGGACGCGCTCGCGCGAGACGCCGAACTCATCGCCGAGCTGCTGCAGGGTGAGGGGCTCGTCGGCTACCAGGCGCTTGTCGAAGATGGCGACGTCTTTGCCAGTGAGCGTCTTTCTGAATTCGTCCAGCTTCTCGTGAAGCACCGCGCCAAGCTCGGCGTTTTCCGCCAGGCGATCGGGGCTGTCACTGGTTGCGGGCAAGAGCTCCATGCGGGTGGTCGTGCGGTCGTCGCTGTCACCCACGGGCGCATCCAGCGAGGCATCGCCGCGGGAAAGACGCCGTCCCATCTCCACCACCTCGGACTCCTCGACGTTGAGGCGGCGCGCGACCTCCGCGTCGGTGGGCTCGATGCCCAGCGCCGAGAGCTTGGCTTTTTCCTTGCTGAGGTTGAAGAACAACTTGCGCTGCGCCTGCGTCGTCCCGATCTTCACCAGGCGCCAGTTGTTGAGAATGAAGCGCAGCATGTAGGCGCGAATCCACCACGCGGCGTAGCTCGACAGCTTGACACCGCGGTAGGGGTCGTAGCGCTTGACCGCCTGCATCAAGCCGATGTTCCCCTCTTGCACCAGGTCCGTCATGTTGCGGTAGGCGCGGCGATACTCGTACGCAATCTTGACGACCAGACGCAGGTTCGCCGTCACCAGCCGCGCGGCGGCCGTGACATCGCCGCTCTTGCTGTAGTTGACCGCCAGGGAATGCTCTTCGTCGGGGGACAGCAACGGATGGCGCTGCACCTCGCGCATGTAGACTTGCAGCGCGTCCATGCGAGCGAGCCCCGAGCGACCCGTTTCCTCGCTGGCGCCTGCCCCCTCGTCGGTGAGCACCTCGCCCGCTGCTTCGAGCACTTCTGCTTCGGAGCCGGCATCCACCGGCTCCGGCTCCTGATCGAGATCGTCGGGGTCGCTCTCTTCGTCAGCGTCTTCCGCAGCGTCTTCTGCAGCTTCCTCGGAGGCTACGGCCTCCGTGGGTGCGGGCTTGGCGGCTGTCTTGGCGGCACGCTTCGCGGTGGGCTTGCGTCGCGGACCCTCCTTGTTTTCTCGCCGTGCCGCCACTTGGTTGTCCGAAGGGTGCGACCACAGTCCGCTAGCGTCAAGCGCGCCAGCCGCTTGCAAAACGTTCCAATCGAGGCGCCTTCAACCGGGCGGACAGCCGCATGCGGTTTCGCGCGTGGCGGTGGGGGAGTTCACCCGCGCGTCCGTGCCTCGCATCTGCTATTTCCACGAGTCGCAGGAGGGGCCATGAAGGCATCGACGGATAACGCTGAGCGCGAGGGGTCCCTCGAGGCCTTGCTCGCGGCTGCGATTGAAGCGGCCCCGGATGGCATCGCTGTCATCCGGGACGACAAGCTCGTATTCGTCAACGCCGTGTTTGCCCGCTGGCTAGGTCGCGGCGATCAGCAGACCGATCAGCTCGACCGCCTCCAGGCGCTGCTCGAGACGGCCCGACTCGGGTCAGGGCCCTTCGCCGAAGGACAGGGCACTCTACCGACTGACGACGGCCCGCTGCCGCTCCAGGTGTGCCTTGTATCACTCGATGCCGCCCATAGCGGCTCCCGTGCGGTGTTCGCGCGCGCGCTGGGCGAGCCGCAACGCAACGAGCGGCAGCTTGCGGCCGCCGAGCGGCTGAAGTGCTTGGGGCAGCTCGCGGCCGGCGTCGCGCACGACATCAACAACCCGCTGGCCTTCGTGCTGGGCAGCATCGAGGTAGCCGAGCGCGGGCTGCGGGAGGGGGCCGCGGGAGCCGCGGCGTTATCGGACGATGTCGTGCGTGAGGCCATAGCGAATGCCCGGGAAGGAGCCGAGCGGGTCTGCGCCATCGTCAAGGATTTGTTGTCGTTCTCGAAGCCCGTCGCCGAGAGCAAGGACCACGTC
>DASQDA010001148.1:0-4264 GCA_035634435.1 Polyangiaceae bacterium | reverse complement strand
CGGTACTGGAGCACGGCTTCGCTGTGGCCATCACTTTTTTGGGCACGCTTGGCCCTGATCTCGCGGTCGAAGGATTGGCCGGCACTCAGGTGTTTCCGGGCAGTCGAGGACGACTGCTGCGCGCCCTCGGCAAGCCGAGCGATGCCGACATCACCTATGCGTCGAACGCGCAGTACTTCGAGTACGGACTCCAGCTCATCTGGTATCCGTAGTCGACCTGTCGCGCCAAGCCGAAACCCTCGGCTCTCACGGCGGACTCGAACGAGGGTAACGCGGCGCGCCCCATGGTCGCCACGTGTCGAACAACGCCTTTCGTCTCTCTTTGTCGGGGCGCGCAGATTCGAAGCGCGCCTTCAGAAAGGGCGGCCGATCACCGGCGTGCATGGCCGGACGCTTGAACTGAAGCGAACGCGAAGGCGCATCGCAGACGAGCGAAGCGGGTCCCGAGGCCGCGCGCGAAAACCTGGCTCGGAACCCGGCCGCTGGAGAGACGCGCGGCCAAGGCCGAATGCGAAACGTTCGCGAATGGCAGTCGCTGCTGCTGTTGTGTAGAACGAGCGTACCCGTTCCTCGAGTAAGGATCTTGCGGAAGGGCCGAAGGAGGGACCCCTGACCAACAAAGAGAATCGGAGCGAAGATCCGCCGGCCGCGTCGCTGGTGCAGAGGAGGCTGAACGCCGCGCAACTGCAGTCAGCTGGAGACCTTCTCGCGCGCGCCTTTGTCGCAGATCCCGTGCTGTGCCACGCCGAGCCCGACCCGTTGCGCAGGGCAGGTTGGATGACGCTCCTATATCGAACGTTCGTTCGTTATGCGAACGCCGCCGGCGGTGTTGCGTTGGCGGGAGATAAGGCAGCTGCCCTGTGGCTGAACAATGAGACGCAGCCGCCCTTCTGGCGCGGACTGCTCTTCGGGTCCTGGCGCGTCGCAATCGCGCTGGGTTGGCGAGCCGCTTGGCTGTGTCTACGGCACGAGGCCTGGTGCGAGGCACGAGTGCGTAGACTTGGCTTCCGGCGCTTCGCCTATGTCTGGTTCCTGGGGGTCGAGCCTGGGGCTCAGCGCAATGGCCACGGTCGTCGCGCGTTGGAAGGCGCGCTCGAGACAATGCGAGCCCAGGGTCACCAGATCTGCCTGCTCAAGACCGAGAGTCGGTCGAATGTCGCGTTCTATCTTGGCCTGGGTTTCCAGCTCGCCGACGAGCAAGTCGTGCCGGCTACCCAGCTGCGTTATTGGCTATTTCGCCGCGCTCTAGGCGCAGCCGTTCGCTCGGAGGATCACGCCTCAGGGTAAACGCAGACACCGCTCGCTAGCGAGCTCGGACAATCGCCCCTCGCTACACACGGGCGAGCGATCCCGCGGGTCACGTCGAACGCGAGTGGGCTCTCCGAGCGGGGTCCGCGCTACGGTATGTCGATGCTGAGCGTGGCCCCGGTGGCCGCGATGGAGCTCAGCGTCACACGGATGCCTGCCGTGACGTCGGTGAAGGTTTTACCCACGGGGAGCGCGGCGTCCGAGAACGACGTGGACGCGGGCACCATGTCGAGCAGCAGCGGCCGAGCCAGCGTCGAGTAGGATAGCGGTGCTCGCGTGATCAACACGCCGTTCACCACCGGCGACCACGCGGTGAAGGTGTCGAAGCCGGACGACTGGCGAAACTCCACGTAGTAGGCGGTGGTCGCGTTAATCGGGATGCGAAGCGCTTGAGTCTGCGTGGACTTCTGCTCCAGCGGCGCCACCGTGAAGGTGCCGTCTGCCGTCACGGTGGTGGTGTTTTCCGGCTCCAGAAAGCCAATCCGTCCCTTGTTGAAGGCGGTCATGTGCCGATAGCCGCGGCCCATCACGTCGAAGGGGTTGCCGTATTCGCTCGTCGTGCAGGTCGAGCTGATCGGGACGCGCATCCCACTCGCGTCGGTGCAGGTGTAGGAGCTGGCGTGATGCGCGCCGAAGTTATGCCCCAGCTCGTGAGCGATCGTTTGAGCGCTGGAGCCATTGATCCAGGTGTACTTCCCGGGAACCTGGCCCACGCCGGACCACCCGCACGACGCACTATGGGGGAAGTAGTGAATGATGTGGTCGTAGCCCGTCAACACGACGCCTGCGCTCTGCGCCGCGGCACGCGCCGCCGCGCCCCACGCGGAGTAGTCGCAGGGGCTGTTACCGGCAGGGATGGTGTACCAGCCGAATACGTCGCCCGCGGGCGAAAGCTTTCCCACCAGCGAACGGATGCCGAAGGAGGCTTCCTTGAAGTACGCATTCGGGGATTGTGTTCCACCGAATACGAGCGCGAGCGCGGCCGCCGGTGTGAGCGGCTGGCTCGTGTTGTTCGAAAAATTCGCGAGGATGACGGCGACCTTGCGCGGTGAGCTCGCGATCAGCGCCTGCGAGGCGCTGGCCACATCCGCAGCGGCGCTGGCGGTGACCTCTAGATCCGTGACGTGAACCGTTGTTCCGTCCGGGACGCCGGTGACGCGAAGCTTCACTTGGCGGGTCATGTCGACCTGCTCCTGACCCGGCAACAGCAGGTGCTCGTGTCCGCCTTCGGAGCTCAGCCACTCTGGACGTTGATCGAACAGCAAACGCGTCCACGCTCCGCGCCCGTCTTCGAGAAAGTATTCGAAGTGCGCGCCCAATTCGGCATTTCCAACCATCACGGCCTGGAGCGTGCCCTCGAACGACGACTCTGCGTCTGTCTCTTGGCTCGGGGCAACACATCCAGTGGTGATTGCCAGCGCGGCGGTCAGCGAGCAGCCGAGAGCGAAGACAAACTGACGAGCTCCGGAATTTTTCATGCATTCTCCGAGGGAAGACGCGGGAGTTGACCAGCGCGACAATCGACACCTGTCTTCGCGAGCAACACGCTCGCCGCAGGCTCGCTGCTCCGACGGCCTTCCCAGCACGCCAGTCGGACCTTCAATTGCGGTCGCTGATCAGAACTCTTAAGGGTTCCTAAACGACGCGAGAGCAGGGAGCGGTCGTGCCGGAATGAACGAACCCACACGCGGCGCAGGTACTCCGACGAGATTCAATGGTACGAGTGGCTGCTCCGGTGCGCGCTGCGCGGCTCGGAGTGCGTTTCAACGCGCGCGGGGGCACGGAAGCGCAGCAAACAACGGCAGGGCGAGCACGCCATCGCCCGGGCCGCGCGTGTCAGCACGCGCTGTGCGATGGCGGACCATCATGGCGGTCAACCGGCCACCAGCTACTTCACGAAGCCGCACTGTGGCCATGGAAATCGCCGATAAGGTCACTCGGCGCAGCGGTCCTCGATTAAGGTCACCTCATGGGCAAGGTAAATGGTCGGGTCGCGCTGACGGTGGGCGTGTCGCTCTGGAGCGCCGAAGCGTTCGCGCAAGCGCCGCCTAGCGCGGCGTTTCCGTCCGACTCGGCGACGTCGCCGCCTGCCGCCGCTCCCTCTGCTCCGGTCTCCCCCGCGACCGGCTCCGAGGCGCCGGCCACGCAGTCCTCCGCGCCGGAGCCAGCGCCGCCGCCAACGCCGCCAGCGGGTACGGCGCCTGCCGCCGCGAGTGAGCCTAGCGCCGCGCGCGTGCGCGCAGCGCCCGAGCCCGAGCGCTCGCACGAAGCCGAGGAAGCGCCTGCAGGCAAGGACCAGAGCCGCTTTTTATCGCTGACGATGTCGCCGCTTCACTTGCTCAGTCCCATTTTCGAGGCGCACCTCGAGCTCAAGCCCGTTCCGCACTTGGGCGTCAAGCTGATCGGGGGCGTGGGTAGCGCGGCTCTGGAGAGTAGTGACGCGAGCATCGACGGAACGAGGTTTGCCGCTTACGAGCTCGGGCTCCAAGCGGTGGGCTACCCGCTCAGTGAGTTCGACAGCCTGCACCTCGGCGCGGAGCTGCTCTACGTTCACGTCAGCACCGAAGAAATAGACGGCCGTGAAGTCAGCGCCGACGGCACTGGTCTCGCGATCGGTCCCTTCATTGGTTACAAGCTCATCACGCGCGGCGGCTTCACCTTCGTCGCTCAGGGCGGCTTCCAATACATCACCGCAAAAGGCCAGGCCTCGGACAGCGCCGGCAACAACGCAGAAGCCGAAGACGCCAGCGTCATCGCGCTCCTCAACCTCGATATCGGGTGGTCGTTCTAGCGTGGCGTGGGGATCGAGCTCCTCTCCGCCAAGGTGACGTTTAGGCCCTCACAGTGCGACGCGGAGGTCGGCGTCGGGATCCTCACGCCTCGCGTCCAAGCAGTGGGAAACGCGCGACCCCCCCCTCGTCGCTGACGTCAGACTGCTTCGTTTCTCTTTGTCGGG
>DASQDA010001147.1:0-5605 GCA_035634435.1 Polyangiaceae bacterium | reverse complement strand
ACTTGCTCAGCAGGCTCGGGTCGAGTGGCACGGCGACGTCGCCGCCGCCCGCTGCTCCGCCATTGCCTGCGGTTCCGCCGCCGCTGCCTGGGGCTCCGCCAACGCTGCTGCTGCCGGCAGTGCCGCCGCCTGCGCCACCGGTGAGGCCTGCTCCGCCCAGGCCCGACGCGGCTCCCGCTCCCGCGCTGCTACCGCCGCTGGCGGGCCCTCCAGCGCTGCCCCCGACAGCGCTGCCGCCCGAGGCTCCCCCGACGGCGGCGCCCGCCGAGCCGCCGAGCGAGCTACCGCCGCTGGCCATGCCGCTGCTGCTGCCCGCGCCGCCAGGGCCCGTGCCAACGCCGCCGAGCGAGCTGCCGCCTGAGCCAGCACTGGAAGCGCCTCCGCTCGATGCCCCTGCTTGCCCGCCAGCGCCCGGATTGGCGCCTTCGCTGGAGCAGCCGAACAGGGCCGCGAGAACGGCAACGCGTGAGGCGGTGGCAATGGTGAGTTTCATGCGCTTCGAAGCTCCGTCAGGGGTCCGGGGTAGTCAGACTGCGCTTTTGCATTCAGCTTGGAGAGGGCGAAACTAAGGCGGTCTGCACTACTGAATGTAGCCGCAAAGGGCGATCGCCAACCGGACAAACGCCAGAGTGCAACAGAATCGTCCGCGCTCGTTTCGGGTCAGGATAACGACGCGGCGTGTCTGATCGGTGTAAGGGCGGCACGCCTCGCGCCGAACATCGCCTAACGACTGCCGGACAGCCAATCGTCCAGGCGCAGGAGTGCGGCGTGGAGCGCTGCCAGGTTCGATCCCCCGATCGCCGACACCATCTCCGCTTCGAGCTCCTTCAGGGTCGAAAGCCCGTCGAGCAAGGCCTTCTTACCTCGCGGAGTGAAGCGCACCAGGGTAGCTCTGCGGTCGAGGGGATCTGCCGAGCGTTGCACGACGCCCATGCTCTCGAGCTCCGTGACGAGCTCATGGACAGCTTGCTTGCTGACGCCGAGCTTGCGGGCAAGCTCCGTCTGTCGGGTCCCGCCGAGCTCGATGTGCGCAAATAACGAGGTGTGTGACGCCCGCACGCGGATGCCGCGCTTTTCCCCGACGCGGTCGAGCGCTCGCTCGTTCAGAAGCCGCGCGCAGCGAAAGAGCAGCTGCGCCACGCTGGCGCGCTTTGCGTGCTCGAGCTCAGACTCGAAGTCGCTCACCTGGCAAGCATAGCCCGCTGGGCGAATTCGTCAGGCTGCTTGACGGACGTAAGAGCCGGAGCGCCTTCCTCGGGCCCGCAGCGCGACGCTGGGCTGGCGGCGACGCTGCCGCGCATCCGGCGCGAACCGGGCCACCCCTGGCCAGACGCTCGTGCTCGCCGATCTCGTCGCGAGGTCCCGCAGAATCATGGGTCGCGGCCTGCGCGGCAGCGTCCGAATCGTCAGCCATGCTTGACTAAATCGTCAGGGCTGCTTGACTAGTCTGATGGCTATTCGAACGCTGGCTCCGGACGTGTATGCCGTTACCTCGTGCATCGAGCTTGGGCTGGGCTTTGCGCTGCCCCTTCGCTGCACGATAGTGCGAGGAACGGATGGCGGTGTCGTGGTCGTGGCGCCTTCGGCCTTGGATGAGGAGGCAGTGAGCTTCATCGGCGCGCTCGGCCCCGTGCGCGCCATCGTCGCGCCCAATCGGCTGCATCACCTTTCCCTGGCCGCGGCGAGCGCGCGCTGGCCCGCCGCCAAGGTCTACGCGGCGCCCGGGCTCGCCGACAAGCTCGCTGGCGTGCGCATCGACCACACGCTTTCCGATGGTACCGGCGCTCTGGGCGAAGACCTGACCACCGTGGCTGTGCAGGGCGCGCCGGGGCTCTCGGAGCTCGTCTTGCTTCATCGGCCGAGCAAGACGCTCGTCGTTACGGACCTGGTTTTCAACGTTCGCGAGCCGAGTGGCTGGCTGACGCCGCTGGTGCTGCGCGCCGTGGGCGCCCACCGACGGTTGGCTCAGAGTCGTGCGCTGCGCCTCATGGTGAAGGACCGAGCCGCGGCTGCCGCGAGCGCTCGTCGCGTGGTCGCGCTCGACTTCGATCGCCTGGTCATGGCTCACGGCGAGGTCGTCGAGACCAATGCCCGCGCGGAGCTGGAAGCGGCCCTCGCCTGGATGCTAGCGGGCTCGAAGGGCTAGTACAGCGCGCTCTCAGCCCGCTCAGGCCGCGCCCAGGGCCTCGTCGACGACGCCCTTCGCGAGGGTTGCGTCACCGAAGTTGTCGATCGGCGCGCCTGCCGTGCCGCGGACGCCGGCCGCATTGATCAAGGTGTTAAGCATGCGGTTCGTCTTGTACATCTTGGCGTTCACATCGACGAACTGCCCCGTCTTGAGGTAGCCGCCTGCCTTGCCGACCAAAATCCACGGGATGTTGGTGAAGACGTGGTTACCGTTGCCCACCTGGTTGGTCCAGACCGTCACCCCGGTGTCGAGCAGAGAGCCGACTGGTGTCTGCACGGCGTCGAGCTGATCGAGCAAACCCCTGAAGTATTGCATGTGCATGAAGTCGACCTTGCTGCACAGGTTGGCTCCATCGGTGATGCCCCGATGCGAGGCCGTGTGGTACACGAATGTGCGACCATCGATGGTGAGCTGGTGGTCGTCCTCGCGATCGCCAATCTTCAAGACGGCGACCCGCGTGTACCCGGAGGCAACGGCGAACGCCATCAGTCGCATGTGAAGCTGCGCCAGCTCGAAGTGGTTGGCCACGTCATACGGCTTGGGGTCGATGCGCTGCATGCTGGCGACGTTCGCCTCGGAGATAGCCGCCACCGTGGTGGAGACGGCTCCCGTCGCCACTTCCAGGTCGCGCACCGACGTGAAGTGCTGATCGAGCCGCTGACGATCCGCCTGGCTCAAGTCATTGCGCGCCAGTAGCCCTTGAATTTGCGAGCGCAACAGGTCGTTGACGCTCTTGCTCCGCGCTGCGGCAAGGCGCTGCTCGGCGGAAGGGCCCGAGGCCACGGCCGCAGTGCCGCTGCCGGTGCCGACCACACCCACGACCCGCTGATACGCCTTGTAGGCGCTGTCGAGGTACGCCCGCGGTTGGCTCCCCTTGATGTAAGACACGTAACCGGGAATATCGAAACCAGTGCCGCCCGGTGAGTACTTTCCGGCATGCAGCGCCAGCGGCTCACGGCCATCGGGGTTGACGCTGCGGGCGATGAACGCGTCCGCGGACTCGCCGGTAGCGAGCACCTTGTTGCCGTTGCCCACCAGCTTCGAAGCCGTCAGCAGCTGCGCGTCACCCGATGCGTGTTGGCAGCCGGTGGCGGCGAACGGGTGGCTCAGCCCGCGATACATCGACATGCGCGTGGCATAAGCCGCGAGCTCACCCGTGGCGCGCGTGGCCTTGTCCGCCGTGAGCGCAGCGCTCGTCAGCGGGCCAGTCTGCGACGGCCAGAACCGCTCGGGATCCATCGAACCGTCGATGGCGCGCCCGGCCTGCACCACGCCGTTGCCTTGGACCACCAGCAGCACGAAAGGCGGCGCGGCGGCCGTCTGCGCCGCTGCTGAGCGCGGCATGAAGACATCGAGCAGAGGCAGGCCGAGCACGACGCCCGCTCCTCGGAGGAAACGCCGGCGGGTGGGGAGTGTTGTCGTCGGGAGGCTCATGGAGGAAGTTGGCTTCATTGGGAAACTCGACCTGGACATCAGGGCAGGCGATTCAAGAACGCTTCGTTGGTCACGAGGCGCAGGACGAGCTCTTTGATGGAGAGCTTCGACTGCAGGGACAGCTGCGCGAGATGCGCCAAGTACGGCTGCTCCTCGGCTGCAGGCTCGCGACCGTTCAGGTAACTGGCCCAGTTTTGCACGTAGCAGCCGTGCGCCTGTGAGCTCTCGGCGACCAACTTGCTGAACTCGACCGGCCCATTGAAGCTCTTCAGGCCCTCATTGAAGGAGTACGCCGACGTGGTGTCGACCGGTTTGCCGCGATCCATCGTGCGGTGTTTGCCGACTGCGTCGAAGGATTCGAAGGCGTGGCCCGGCGGATTGATCACGGTGCTGTGACAGCCGGCGCCGCAGGTGCCCGGTCCCGTCGTCGCGTCGACCCGCTCGCGGTTCGTCATGTTTTCGCTGAGCGGCGCCAGCTGTCCCGCATCCGGAGCCGGTGGGGGCAGCGTGATGCACAGGATGCGTTGGTTGACGAAAACACCCCGGCGTATGGTGTCCGGGTCGTTGACCACCGCGTAAGAAGCCAGCACTCCGGCTTGCGTCAGGAGGCCCGCGCGCTGCGTTGGATCGAGCTCCACCTTCTGGAGCTCGTCGCCGAAGGTGCCGCTCAGACCGTAAAGCGGGGCGAGTGCCGAGTTGACGAAACCGACGTTGGAAGTGAACAGCTCTTTGACGCCCAGGTTTTGGTCGAAGAGATGCCGCGAGAACAGCAGCACCTGCTTGCGCATGGCGTCCGGCGTTGCTGCGGTGAACTCCGGGAACACCGTCGTGTCGCGCAGGATGCCGTCGTAGGCGCCCAGGCGATAGATCTGAAAGTGCAGGTGGTCCCGCCCAGCTGCGCCTTGTTGACTCGTCAGCAGGCGAACGGCCTCGGTCGCCACGTCCTGCGGGTCGTGCAGCTTGCCCGCGCGAGCCAGCTCGAACGCCGTGTCGTCGGGCATGCGGTTGGTGAGCGCGAATGCCAGCTTGGCAGCCACCTCATAGTCCGACAGCGGCACCTTGGCGGCTCCTGCGGGAGCACTGCCGAGCTCGGTGCGGTAAAGGAAATGCGGCGACTGCAAGAAGGCTTGCAACAGCAGATTCACCCCCGCGCGAAAGGCGTCGACTCCGGGATACAGCGTGGGCCCCTGCGCAAACAACGCCGCGAAGCCCGCGACCTCCTCGGCACTCAGGGGCCGCCGAAACGCGCGCAGCCCGAAGCTCTCGATGAACGCCTTGCCGCGCGCCGTGACCTCGGTCGGCGCATTAACGGGCATCAGTCGCCCGAGCGCTGCCGCATCGCCGGAGATCTTCTCCGCGAGAGCCTGCGCCGCCTTTTCGAGATCGGCGCGCTGCTGCTGGCCCACGAAGAGCGAGCTCGCGTCGTTGTCGAGGCCGACCACCGCATCACCCGGGACCTGCTCCAGGATGGGGCCAATGTCGGAGACCCGCAGTAGGTCTTGCACGGAGTTCGCCCACTGCAGCCGGCTCATGCGTGTGACCCGCGAAGTTGGCACCAGAACGGCTGCTACCTCGCCGACTACCGGTACCTCCGGCACTGTCGGAACGCCCGCCGCGGCTCCTGCGCCGCCCCCAGCGCTTGGAGCGCTTCCGTTGCTGGGCACGCCGGTGCTTGGCGCACCGGCGCTCGGCGCGCTGACCTCCGGCCCGCTGATCTCGCCGGTACACGCTAACAAACCCGAGAATAGGCCAACCAGCAGCGAGAGCGCCGTGGGGCCGCGACGAAAGCTCCGACTCACGGCTGCGTGCCGCCACCCGTGGGGTTGAGCGTGCGGCTCTGAATCGGCGTCGCGGCGGGGGCGTTCACAATTACCTGACATCGTGGTCTCCGAGTATATGAGGCACCCAGAACATTAAACCAATCAAGTAGATCGGCGCACAGACGCGCTTTCCTCGGCTGCACAAAGTTCCAGCTCCGGAACA
>DASQDA010001146.1:0-4302 GCA_035634435.1 Polyangiaceae bacterium | reverse complement strand
TCCAGGCCCTGGCGTCGCCCCAGCTCTCCAGGAAGTGCGCCGCCGGCAAATGCCAGCTGCAGCGCGACGAGGTCTCGTCGACGAACAGGCTCAAGTGGATGCTGTTCTTGACGCCCGAGAGCCCCTGGACGAGCGGGATGTCCGCGGGCGCGCTGTAAGCTGGGTTGCCGCCCAAAATAAGCAGCGTGTCGATTTGGCCGAGAGCGCCGGTCAAGGTCGACAAAGCGCTGACGTCACTCACGGGCGCCACCTCGGTCTCCAGGGTGTAACGCACGGTGCGTCCCACGTTTCCGAGCAGGTTGTTCAGGCGGTGCACGAGGGCGTGCACCTCCGCCGGCTGCTCGTCACCGCTGACGAGCAAGCTTGCGCCCACATTGGCGAGCAGATCGCGGACGATAGCGTCGAGGAACTTCTGCACGCCTGGCTCGGCGAGCACTGCGGCGTTTGGCTTCGGCTGCGCGGGACCCGCGGCTGCGGGCGGATTCAGCTTTGCGCTGAGCTCGGCGTCGAGATAGGCGGCCACCGCCTTGATGAGCTCGGAACGCACGGCAAGGCGATGGTCGGCGTGCCCACCCGTCAAAGAGTAGCCGCTCTCGGCCACGTACAAACGGCTCATCGTCTCCGCTTCCGGCACATGGCTGCGGGCGAAGGCGCGGGCGTTCGCCAGGCTGCCGGGGAACGTCGGAGCCAGGAAGTCGGCGTCGAGCGAGACGATGACCCGAGCACGCTCGATTGACAGATGCGTGCGGTGCGGGGCTCCGAATGCGAGGACGCTGCCCCCTCGGCCCCCATCGGAAGCCAGCGGCTCGTACGTCGTCCAGGTGGCTTGCGGGAAGGCCTCGAGCAGACGCGCGCGTAACGCCGCCAGCGTCGGCGATGAGCTGCGTTCGCTGAGCACGGCCAGACCCGCACCGCCTTTGGCTCGCAGCGCTGCGAACTGCGGCCCGGCGAACGCCTCGAACGCGGCCCACGAGCTCGGCTTGCCCTGGCGCAGGACCGTCCGACTGCGGTCCGGGTCGTACACCTCCAACACACTCGCCTGCTGGTACGCGAAACACGCGCCCAAGCTGTCCGGGTGATTGGGGTTCCCGTCGACCTTGATCGGACGGCCGTCATAGCTCGTCACGTGCAGGCCAATCGCCCTGCCCCCCAAGTCCATCGCGGTGGCGAAGCGGCGCGGCACCCCAGGGGTGACCCCCTCGGGCCTGCGCGTCAGTGGCACGAGCTTGTCTTCCTGCCAGCAACCCGAAACGCCAGCCAAGGCCAGCGAGGCGCCCATCAGCTCGAGGAAACGTCGGCGCTCGGGCGAATTGGGGGGCGCATGCTCGAGTGGTGCCGCGAACTCACGTTCGACGAACTCGCAAAACTCTGGAGTGTTCTCGAGCTCCGCAAGGCTGCGCCAGTAGAGGGGCTTGAAGTTCTTCATCGATGACATGTCGAGCAGTCCGTCGGGGGAGCGATGTGGTTCTTCTCGCGCAAGCTTTTGCCGAATGCCGCGGGATCACCCGGAGCGGTCCAGGTCATGTTCGTGACCTCCGAGGGCGGGCGCAGGTGCGGGTCGGGATTGCGGTGACAATCCAGACACCAGCTCATGCTGAGCGGTTGCGCCTGGTGCACCTCGACCATCTGATCCACCCGGCCATGGCAGGAGACGCAGCCCACGCCGCGCGTCACGTGCGCGCTGTGGTTGAAGTAGGAGAAGTCGGGGAGATCGTGGACCTTCGTCCACTCGACCGGCTCCCCGGTGGTCCAGCTGTCGCGCACGGGAGTCAGCAACGAGCTCTCCGTATGAACCTTGGCGTGGCAGTTCATGCAGGTCTCGGTCGGCGGAATAGCCGCCACCCCCGCCACCTCGACCGTGTTATGGCAATAGCGGCAGTCCAGACCCAACTGCCCGACGTGCAACGCGTGGCTGTAAGGGACAGGCTGCTTCGGCATGTAGCCGACGTCGGTGGTCTTCGGCGAAGCGCCGTACCAGACGAGGGCAATGAGGTAGAGGGGCGTGACGCCAAGCGCGACGCCGGCAAGCTGTCGGGTCTTATTGGCCCAGCGCGGGAATACGAAGAGCTTCATTGCTTAGGACCGGGGCTCGAGGGACGGGACACGGCGGAGGCGGTATTTGGGCGGGGCACTCGAGGCGCCCCGCGGAAGGAGCTCGAGAACGTAGTCGCAGAAGTGGGGCGCTCCTTGGACCACTTCGATCGATCGCGCGCGACGCCTGGCGAGATGGCGCGGATGGATCGAAGTTGGAGGGGGGTCGGGGACACACGCGAGGGGACCGCACTGTGCACGTTCCGGCATCTCACGCGGCCCGCAGCTGAAAAGCTGCTCGTTCCGTCGCCACAGCCGGGTCGGTGCGCGCGAAAAGAGTGTTCTCTGCTCTGACGCGCCGCCTTATGCGCCCACCATCCTTAAATGTAAATGATTAGTGAGCGCCGCCGACCAAGCTGGCGGATCTGTTCTCGTTCTCCCGCTTTCCGGGGTTGAACGCCCGCCTCGCCACAGGGCGCCCCTGCCCGGTACCTTCGCGCCCCAAGGTAAATTCTGCGCAAACGTCGAGTAGGCGGCGAGCGGCGCCAGGGCTCCGAGACAAAAAACAACGGCCTCGATGAGATGCTTCTCATCAAGGCCGTTGGGCCGAGGGCGGGTGGAGGTGATGACCCGCTTCGCGAGTCCCGAGGGGGACCCCGGCCCGCTACTAAAACTCGCGCATTTGCTTGCGGATCTTACCGATCGCTTGTTCCTGCAGCTGTCGGATGCGCTCGCGGGACAAGTTGTACTTGTCGCCGATCTCCTTCAGCGTGAGCTCGTCTTCGTTGTCCAGCCCGAAGCGCCAACGGATGATGCGCGACTCGATCGGCGTGAGAGTGCCGAGCAAACGCTGCACCTCGTCGGCCCACTTCTGATTGGCGAGCGAATCGTACGGTGAGAGCGCGTTCTCTTCGACCAAGAAGTCGATGAAGCGGCGCCCATCCTCGTCGCCGACGGGTCGGTCCAACGAAAACGGCGTATCCGCGTAAAGGTCTTTTACCTTATCGAGCTTATCGCGAGGAACGCCGGTCTCTTTCTCCAGCTCTTCCACCGTCGGCTCGCGACCCGTCCGCGCGATGATCGTTTGCGTCGCACGCGACACGCGGTTGTACGTATCCAGCATGTGGACAGGGATTCGAACGGCCCGGCCCTTATCCGCGAGAGCGCGGCTAATGGCATGCCGAATCCACCACGATGCATAGGTCGAGAAGCGATAGCCGCGCGTGTGATCGAACCGCTCAACCGCCTTCATGAGGCCGATGTTGCCCTCCTGAATCAGGTCAATCAGCGGAAGGCGGCCACGATTGTAGCGGCGAGCGATGCTGACCACGAGCCGAAGGTTGGCCTTCACGAAGCGGTTCTTCGCCGTCCGCTGTGACGAATCCGCGGACTTCACGCGCTCGATGTAGCGCTTGTAAGCGGCGGTCTCGGGCACCACCGCGCGCGCGGGATCCTCCTCGGTCGGGTCCTCCACCACTTCGCGGGCAATTCGATTGGCGTTGCCCATCCAGATGCGGTCGGAATCAGGCAGGCGCACCAGGCGCGCCAGCGTTTCGCAGAGGTCAATCCACTCGCGCTGCTGCTCCGCGTGGAACTTGGAGCGCTGCTTCTTGTAGGTCTTCGCCAAGCGGCGGAGCTCGCCAACCTGGATGATGTCCGGCCGCTCTTCGGGCGGGTTCATCGTGGCAACGTCACGCTCGAGGTGGTCCAGAATGAGCTCGGCCACCGGCACATACGCGAGAAGGGCTGCCCAAAGCTCGATTTCCGCCTGCTCGACCGCTTGTGCCGCCTGCAGCTCCTCATCCGGCCCCATCACCTGATGAGTCGCCATGTCGCGGAAGTAGCGGGACAAGGTGGAATCGGTTGCGGAATCGACATCCGGCGGCGGCGTCGTCTCGGATGTGGTCTCCGAGGTCATCGTCGAAAGATCCGCCTCGAATTCTTCACCTTCCGCCGCGACCGGCGATTCTGTCGCTGCTGGACGCGCTGAAGCAGATTCGGCGGCTTCGTCGCCGAAATCCTCGTCATCACGACCAGGCCCGTGGCCCGGAGCTTCGTTCCGCGTGCCTGCCGTCCCGGAGCGCGAGGAAGATCCTTTCTTGCCAGTTGCCTGAGTTGAAGCATCTTTGATCGAGGGAGCGGGTGTCATGTTCACGGCATCCTCCGACTTGTTACGAAGCAAACCTTGTGCCTTTGGCGATGACTTCGCGGCCGCAGCCTTGGGCAGAGACGTCTTCTCCGCCACCGCCGCCTTGGGTGCGGTCGGGCGGC
>DASQDA010001145.1:0-2753 GCA_035634435.1 Polyangiaceae bacterium | reverse complement strand
TGAATGGTGGGCTGATTGCCTTGCTATGGCTGAGCGCCATCGTACCTCCGCTGCTGGCCGGCACGCTCTACCCTGCCGGGCTGGCTCACTTCACCACCATGATCGTCCAGGGGTTCGACCTTGCGCTCTTCCTGCCCCCGTCGTTGCTGGCGGGCTACTGGTACCTCGAGCGCCGTGAACCGGGCGACCTACTGGCGCCCACCTATGCCGTGTTCCTCTGTCTTCAGATGCTCGCGTTGCTCGCCAAGATCGTGTGGATGCGCGCCGACGGAATCAGCGCTGGCCCTGCCATCGTGATCATTCCTGGGCTGTTCGCGGGTGCGCTCGCGAGCGCCGCCCTGGCGCTGTGGCGCCACCGAGGCGCAGCGCTCGAGGCGCGTCCAGCGCGGCGCGAAGAAAGCGGGATAGGACGCTCGGGCTGACGACACTGCCACTAAGCGCCGGCGTGTCCATTACCCCAATGCGGCACCGCAGCGTCGCAAAGGTTTAACATGCCAAGTCGCACCTTGAGACGCCTCGCCGGCGCGCTGCTCCTGACGGCGAGCGCGAGCACCTGCTCCAGCCCTGAGCAGCAAGAGGCCGGCGGGGGAAGCGGCGGCTCTGCGGGCGAAACGTTCGCGGGCTCCGGTGGCAGCGCAGGCTCCACGCCCACCCTGTCAGGCGGAGCGGGCGCGGCCTTGGCGGGGGGCAGTGGCGCGCCGACGGGCGGCACCGACGGCGGTTCGGCCTCCAGCACAGGTGGCAGCGGCCTTGCGACCGCCGGTGCGGGCAGTGGCGGCATACCGCAGGTCGGAGCGGCCGGCGCCAGCGGCGCACCCGCCGCGGGGGGCAGCGCCGGCAATGGCGCAACGAGCGGCTCTGGGAACGGCGGCAACGCCGGCAGCGCGCCCGGCGGGGGCGCGGGTGGGATGGACAACGGCGCGATAGCCAAAGCTTGGTACCCGCAAGATCTCACGTTCACGTCAACCGCCAACAAGGCCAATCCGTACCTCGAAGTCACTGACTTCAAAGTCACTTTCACCGGGCCGTCGGGAGCTCGTTTGGTAGTGCCCGGGTTCTATACGGGCGGCCAGTCGTGGAAGGTCCGCTTCGCTCCGATTGCGGCGGGGACCTACACGTACGTGACTTCTTCGGCGCAGGATCCCTCGCTCAACGGCCTTACCGGCAGCGCAATGCCGGCCATGAGCAATGCCAACGCGCACGGACCGCTCGCGATAGATCCCGCCAACCCCCGGCATTATCTGTACGCCGACGGGACACGTCACTTTCAGATGGGTTACGAGCTCGACTGGTTGGGACTCATGGACTTCGGCGACCCAAGCATCCCCAAAGCACGCGCCATGGTCGACCTGATCGCGGCAAACGGCTTCAGCGAAGTGATCCTGAATGCGTACGCTCACGACACCACCTGGAACAGCGGGCGCACGTCCGCGTACGACTTCGGGCCGCCGGCGCTCTACGCGTGGGCCGGCACCAATGCGGCGCCCGATCACACGCGCATGAACGAGGCTTTCTGGACCAGCTTCGATCGCGTCATGGCGTACCTGTTCGAGAAGGGCATCAGCGCGCATCTGTTCTTCAGAGTCTACAACAAGCAGGTCAAGTGGCCCGCCAATGGCTCTGCGGCAGATGACCTGTTTTTCAGGTTCATCGTCGCGCGCTATCAGGCGTACTCCAATGTGGTGTGGGACTTCTCCAAAGAGTCCTTTTACGAAAAGGACCACGCCTATATCGCGAGTCGTTTCAACCTGATCAAGGCCAACGACGGCTATCAACGACTGCGCACGCTGCACGATTCGGACGGCGGTCAAAACCAGCTCAGCCCCAACTACTCCGACGAAGCGGCGGACTCGGGTACGCTCGGCCTGGACACCGATCAATCAGACCACCAGTCCGCGGCCGCGAAGACGGCGCTGAGCAAGCGCGCCATGCCGTACTACAACGCGGAAACTACCCTCTACCAGACCGGCAATGACGGCACCTACACGTACGGCCGCCATCACCCGAAAGAAGCGGTGTTCGACGCCAGCATGGAGGTGCTGATGGCGGGCGGCTACTTCGCGTTTTACTACAGCACGCAGGCATGGGACGTCGTGCGCTGGGACGAGGTGCCGAGCGGCATCGCGTTGTACAAGAACCTCAGCACCTTCATGAAAGGCACGCGTTGGTACACGATGACGGGCAGTGACGCGCTCATCGGTGGAGGCGCCTCGGGCTCTCGCTGTTTGGCCGCTCCTGGCAAGGAATACATCGTTTACAAGAACCGGACCGGTAATTTCACGCTGAACATCGCCGGCGCCGCCGGTCCGCTTGCCGCCAGGTGGCTGAACCTCACAACCAACGTCGAAGCCGCGTTGCCGGACCAGAGCAACGGAACGCGCACGTTCACCAATCCATGGAACGCTCCCGCTTTGCTCCACCTGGTAGCGAAGTAACCGCCTCCTGACGGCTTATACAGACGACGGCTCGTCCGCGCTCGAGCAGGACAGCTGTCCGCCGCGGACGCTGACGGTCAGCGCGAGCGGGCCGGAGCTAGCGCGTAACCGCCGAAAATGCGCGCTCTGCTGGCTGGCATGCGAGTTGAACTACGCCCGCCCATCATGTCCGCGGCAAGCTCGACTCGCTCCTTGACGCAAGCTGGAGGCGCTCTTGGCAAGGGTAAAGTGCAGTCAGCAGAGCTCGATGGCTCTGGGGTCGTGTGCTGCACGCTCGGCAGCGTGTGGGTTACGGGGCCGGGCATCGAGGACGTCGTG
>DASQDA010001144.1:0-2697 GCA_035634435.1 Polyangiaceae bacterium | reverse complement strand
GCCCTTCTTGTTGGGCAGCCCATTCTCGAAGGACACGATGGCTCCGACTGTATCGCTCCCTCCCAGGTGGGAGATGTCGATGCATTCGATGCGGCGGGGTAAGGTCGGCAAACGCAGCCGCGCTTGCAGGCGCAACAGCCGCTCAGCCACGTCATCTTCGGTGCGGCGCTTTTCTTGAAAGGCGTGCTGGGCGTTCTGCTGGGCGAGATCGAGGAGCCCGCGACGTGGCCCACGCGCCGGCGCCAGAATCTCCACGCGGCGCGCGCGCTCTCCAAAGAGGGCACGGCGCTGCTCGCTCAACCACTCGGCCACACCCGCCGAGCCTTCCGGTAAGGTGGGCACGAGAAGCTCATCGGGGATGAGCGCGGCGCCACTGCCGCCCTCCCCGTAGTGCTCGCGCAAAAAGCTACCGACCACCTCGTCGTCGGGGATCTCGACCCGCCGGTTGGAAAAGCTGGCGATATCGATGACGCGTCCCGTACGCACGATCATCAAGGCTAGCTCCACCAGGTCACCCTCACGGAAAAGACCCAACACGTCCTGGTCACGATCGCTGACCGATTCGATGCGCTGCGTCTGGCGCACACTCTCGACCGCCGCCAGCTGGTCGCGGTAGGCGGCGGCCAGCTCGAACTCCAGCTGCTGGCTGGCCTGCCGCATGCGCTGCGACAACTCAGTGGTCAGCTCGTCGTGCCGGCCGTCGAGAAAGAGCGCGACCGCACGCACCTGGGCCGTGTACTCGTCGCGCTCCACCTCCAAAACGCAGGGAGCCGGACAGCGTTTGATTTGATACTGCAAACAGGGGCGCGAGCGGCTCGCGAGCTCGCGATCGGTGCAAGTGCGCAGCTTGAAGTGCTTCTCGACCAGGTTGAGCGTGCGCCGGGCGGCGGTGGCGGAGTGGTAAGGGCCGAAGTAACGCGCCCCATCTGGCTTGGGGCGCCGTACCAGCTCCAGGCGCGGCCAAGGTTGGTCCGTCGCCAGGCGTAAGCTCAAGTATTCCTTGTCGTCGCGGAGCTTGAAGTTGTACCGCGGCTTCTGCTCCTTGATCAGGTTGTTCTCGAGGATCGCCGCCTCCTTCTCGCTGCCTGTGACGACGGTCTCGAGATCCCCGACCTGTTGACGCAGAAACGGAATGAACGCGCGGGTGTCGCTGCTCCCCGCCTGGAAATAGCTGCGCACACGCGACCGCAGGCTCTTGGCTTTCCCGACGTACAGGACTTCGCCCTTGCGGTCCCGGAAGATATAACAACCCGGGGCCGCGGGTAACGCCTGGAGCTTGGTCTCCAAGGGATCAGGGGGGTCGGTCGGGTCACTCAAGGGGCCGGAAGCGTAACGCACGAGCTGGGCTCTGGCTTGACAACTGGCCATTGCGGAAAAAGATGCCGCCATGCTCCAGCGTCTGGCCAGCCCAGGTCGCCGCACCTCGCTGGCAATCGGTGTGGCAGTACTGGCCGGCCTCTGCGTCGGCTTCCTGCTGGTGCCGCGCGCGCCAAGCCCCGGGGATGATAAGTCGCCCTTACCGGTCGCGGAGTGGCTGGGTAGGCCGCTAAAGCTCGACGATCAGGCAACCAAGGTCGCGCTGGCACGGGCGCGGACGTATCTGGCCGGGAAGTTTCTCTTGGAGCTCCCCGACGGCAGCCGCCGCGAGCTCTACCTGGGCGAGCTCGGCGCCGAGCTCGACAAGGTACACCTGTCGACTCTCGTTCGGGATGCTCGCGATCGCACGAGCTCACGCATCAGGGTGTTTCACGCGAGTGGGGTGGGCAGCCCACTCCGGCTGCCTCTGCCGGTTCGCCTCACCCCGGAGCTGGCGATACCAGCGCTCCTGTCGCTCAAGGACGAGCTCGATCGTTTGCCCGTCGACGCCCGTCTCGATCTGGAGAAGCGCCAGCTGGTCAAGGAAGTCACCGGGCGGCTGCTCGACGTGGACGCCTCACTGCTTGCGGTGGAGAACGCGCTGCGCCGCGGTGAACGCAGCGCGCGCTTGGTGTTCCTGGAACGGCGGCCGCGGCGTCTCGCTTCGGAGCTCGGCAACGTGGAGTTCGGCCAAGTACTTGGATTCTTTGAGACCCGTTACGATCGCGGGCAACGGCAGGAGGCTCGCACCTTCAACCTGCGCCTCGCGGCGAGCAAGCTCGACGGAACCGTGCTGTTGCCGGGAGAGATCTTCGATTTCAATGCTTCGGTCGGGCCGCGCGACGAGGCAAACGGGTACAAGGTTGCCTCTGTAATCGCCGAGGGTGAGCTGGTCGACGGCATCGGCGGCGGCACGTGCCAGATCTCGGGCACCCTGCACGGCGCGGCCTTCTTCGCAGGGCTGGAGATCGTGGAGCGCTATCCACACACCCGGCCGAGCTCGTACATAAAGATGGGGCTCGATGCGACCGTCGTTTATCCAACCATCAACTTTCGGATCCGAAACAACTTTTCGTTCCCCGTGGTGCTCCACCAGAGCGTGAAGAACGGCGTCGTACGCGCCGAAATCTTGGGGCCCACACGGGAAAGCACGGTGACGTTGATCCGGCGCGTGCTCGACGTGATTCCTTACGAAGAGGTGGAACGACCGGACAAGGACTTACCGGAGGGTGTGCGCGTGCTCGGCCAGCGCGGGGTGCCTGGTTTCAAGCTCCGACGTTACCGGCTGGTGCGGCGGGGTCTGCACGCGGTGCGCGAGCGCTGGGACGAGGTGTACCCGGC
>DASQDA010001143.1:0-4253 GCA_035634435.1 Polyangiaceae bacterium | reverse complement strand
GTTTCTGTCACGAACCATTGCAAACTGCTCTAAGCTCCTCTGCGGCAGCCCCTCGGTTGCAGGTCCTCATCGGCTCAACGTGAATACCGCTGTTTCTCTGGCTACCGACACCGACCTCCTCGACACCTGTGCGCGCGCTTGTTCTCGCCTCCGCGAGCAGGTCTCGCGCGTCGTTATCGGACAGCAGCCGGTGGTCGACGCGCTGCTCGTGACGCTGCTGGCTCGCGGGCACGCGCTGCTGGTGGGGGTACCGGGTCTGGCCAAGACCCTCCTCGTTTCGAGTATTGCCGAGGCGTTGGGTCTCTCGTTCGGGCGTGTTCAATTCACTCCCGACTTGCTGCCAGCCGATATCACCGGCACCGACGTGCTCAACGATCACGATTCCTCGCCAGGGGCTCGCCCGCGCGTGAGCTTCATGCCGGGTCCCATCTTCAAGAACCTGGTGCTCGCCGATGAAATCAACCGTACGCCGCCCAAGACGCAAGCCGCGCTGTTGCAGGCGATGCAAGAGCGCAACGTCACCGTCGGCGGCGTGACGCATCCGCTGCCCGATCCCTTTCAGGTCTTCGCCACACGCAATCCGATCGAGCAAGAGGGCACGTATCTCTTGCCCGAGGCGCAGCTCGATCGGTTCTTGCTCGAGGTGCACGTCGAGTATCCGTCGGAGAGCGAGGAGCGCGAGATCGCTCGCCGCACGACCTCCGGCCAAGCCGTGAAGATCGAGCCTGTGGTCACGACGGACGAGATTCGCGCGCTCGGTCGGCTCATCCCTCGTATTCCGGTAACGGACGAGGCCATCGATCTCGCAGTGCGGCTTGCGCGGATGAGTCGCCCAGCCCAAGGCGACGCGCCCGATGCGGTGAAAAAATACGTGCGCTTTGGCGCCGGCCCGCGCGGCAGTCAGGCCTTGGTCCTGGCATCCAAGGCTCGCGCGGCCCTACGTGGAGAAGCTGCGGCGGACGTCGACGACATTCGCGCGCTGGCGCTGCCGGCGCTGCGCCATCGTCTGGTGCTCGGCTATCGCGCCGACGTCGATGGCGTCAGGGACGAGGACGTGGTCCGGGCCATTCTCGATGCCGCGGCGGGCCGCTGACAGGCCGACACGCGCATGACCTCGGACGACCTCAAGCAGGAGATAAAGGTGCTGATGATCGAGCAGCTCGACCTGAGAGGTAAGCAGGCGAGCGACATCGATGACGCCGCGCCGCTGTTCGGCGAAGGCCTCGGGCTCGATTCCCTCGACGCGCTGCAACTGGCGATGGCCATCGAGGAGCGCTTCTCGGTCGTCGTCCCCGAGGGCGAGGCAGGCAAAGCAGCCTTTGCCTCGGTGACGGCGATTGCGGAGCTCATCGTGCGCGCGCGCGCCGGCTGACCTCTTTTCCATGCAACTGCCGCAAGAGCGCATCGCCGTTACCGGCATCGGCATCGTGTCCGCGCTGGGCCGCGGCGCCCGAGCGACCTTCTCGCGGGTGTTGAACGGTGAGCGCGGCATGGCACCGGTGAGCCTCTTCGACACGGCGGGCCTTCGCTCTACGCTCGCGGCCGAGGTGCCGGCACCGCTCTTTGCGGAGCTGCGCGCCGAAGCCGGCGCTGGTCACTCGCGCACCGACGTGCTTGCTCTGTGCGCGGCCCGGGATGCGCTGAAGGACGCTGGCTGGGCCGTCCGCCCTTACGAGCTCGCTCTGGCCGTCGGCGGCACCACCGGCGGCATGCTGGAAACCGAGAGCGAGCTGCTCGCTCTGCCGGACGGCGAGACGAACCCTGAACGAGCGCAGCGTCTGCTGTCGCATCCACTGTCCACCACGGTGAGGACGCTCGAACAGGCGATCACACCCTTTCGGATCAGTGCGACCGTATGCAGCGCGTGCTCGAGCAGTGCCGTCGCGCTCGTGCAGGGTGCCCACTGGATCCGAGCCGGCGAGGCCCGCGCCGTGTTGGCGGGCGGCGCCGACGCGCTCTGTCGCATGACCTTCGCGGGCTTCAACGCCCTTGGTGCCATGGACGCGCAGCCATGCCGGCCTTTCGACGTGGCACGCGGTGGGCTGACGCTCGGCGAAGGCGCTGCGTTTCTTCTGCTGGAGTCCGAGTCGTCAGCGCGTCAGCGCGGCGCCAGGGTGCTCGCGTGGTTCAGCGGCTGGAGTGTGGGCGCGGAGGCCCACCACGTGACCCAGCCAGAGCCCACGGGCCGGCGTGCCGGCGAGCTGATCGGTCGCGCGATTGCGTCGGCGGGTCTGAGCCCCGCCGACATTCACTACGTGAACGCTCACGGCACAGCCACCCACGCAAATGACGCGATGGAGGTTTTGGCGCTGCGCCGGGTGTTCGCTGACAGCTTGAGCGGGCTGCGCGTTTCGTCGAGCAAAGGTCAGCTTGGCCATACGCTGGGCGCCGCGGGCGCCCTGGAAGCCGCCATCACCGTGCTGGCGCTCGAGAGCGGTGTGGCGCCACCGAGCGGAGGGCTGCTGAGCCCCGAGGCCGCCGATCTGAAGCACGTCTTGCAGCGCGGCGAGGCGACGCCGATGCGGGCCGCGCTCTCCAGCTCCTTCGGCTTCGGTGGAATGAGCGCTGTACTGGCGTTCGAGCACCGTGACAGCGCTGCGCGTGTCGTTCAGCCGGACCAGGTTGCGCTGGTGATTACCTCAGCGGTGACGTTGACGGACGCGCTGTGTGTCGACGCGGAGTGTGCAGCGGCTGCGAGCGGCCCCGCGTTTGCCCAGCGTCTGCCCCTCGAGGTCGCCTCGTTGCTCGACCCGGAGCGGTCGCGTCGTTTCGATCGGAGTGCCGTGCTGACGACGTGGTTGGTGGGCGAAGCGCTCAAAGCGGCGCAGCTAGCGGCTGCCGGGGCCGGTCTGGTGCTCGGCAACGCCTACGGCTCGGTCGAGCGCAGCGTGCAGTTTCTCGATCGCTTTCTGCTGCGCGGCCTGCGTCACGCGGCGCCAGCCGAGTTCCCGCATCTGGTGCAATCGGCAGCCTGCGGCAACGCCTCGATCTACTGGGGCCTCACGGGACCCGTGCTGACGGTTGCCGACGGCAGCACCAGCGCCGAGGCCGCTCTCGCACGCGCCGTGAGCCTACTGAGCCTCGGTATGGCCGACGCCATCATCGCTGGCGCCGTGCAGGCGCAGGATGCTCTCGTGACGCGGCTCGGTCCGCGCGCACAGAACGTGGGAACGCCCATCTCCCGCTCGGAGGGTGGGGGGTTCGTCGTGGTCGAGACCCGCGCATCGGCACAGCGGCGCGGCAAGCGCCCGCTGGCCGAGCTCGTTGCACACAGCGAGCAGCGCGCCGCGCCAAAGCTGACGGAGCCCATCTGGAGTGCTCCGCTGAATCCAACTCGCGCCCGAGTGGTCCTGAGCACGCGCGCCGGCCGCTGGGAAGATTGCCTCGATCGGAGCCCCTGGGCCGGCGTGGAGCGCTGCCACGTCCTGCCGCACGTCGGCTTTCATGAGGCGAGCGGGGCCATCGGGCTCGGCGTAGCGGTGGCCACGCTCCAGGCGGGTTGCGACGAGGTCCTGGTGTTTTCGGGCGAGCCCGGGCGGGGCTACATCGCGCGGCTCCGGAGCAGTGAGGCGCTCGCGTGAGAGCGGTGAGCATCGTCGCGGCCGCGGCGGTATCGGCGCTCGGGCGCGGCCTTGCCGCGCAATCGGCGGCGGTCAGCGGAGCCCACGTGGGCGCGCTCGCCCAGGACCCCGAGCTGGCCGCACTGGGCATCCAGCATGCGCTCGTCGGCCGCGTTCGCGTTCGGCTGCCGCATCCCGAGCTCGATCGCGCAACACGCCTGCTCCTGGTGGCCGCGCACGATCTTCGCAAGGACCTCGAGGCGCGGATGCCAGATTTTCGCGGCCGGCGCGTTGCTCTGATCATTGGGACCACGTCGGGGGCCATGCAGAGCATGGAGTCCGCCTTCGCCTATCTTTCCCGCGGCGAGAGCGTGCCCCGCGAGCTCGCGAAAGCGGCCTGCTATTCGTCACCGGTTTCCTACCTCCTCGAAGCCATGGGACTTCCCGATGCGCCGAGCCAGCAGGTGCTCGCGGCCTGTGCTTCCTCCACCGTCGCGATCGGGCTGGGTTGCCGCTGGCTCGAAGCAGGACACGCCGACATCGTGCTTGCCGGTGGCTATGACGCGCTGAGCGCCTTCGTGGCCGCAGGGTTCGACGCGCTCGGCGCACTCACGCGCTCGCAGCCGCGGCCCTTTCACCCGCAGCGCGACGGAATGGCCCTCGGCGAAGGCGCGGCGCTGGTTGCGCTCGCGC
>DASQDA010001142.1:0-2010 GCA_035634435.1 Polyangiaceae bacterium | reverse complement strand
GAACACCGACTCACACACCCAGATGAGGAGGGTGAGGGCACCGAGCAACACGAGCTGCGTTTTGACGTCGTGCACGCCGAGCCGGGCGAGCGCCGATTGATCTTGCCGTACCACCGTGTCGACAGCCACGCCGATCAGGATCTCCGGCGCGATGTCGAAGACCTTGTTGAGTATCGAGCAGAGAGCCGCCAGCCGGACCTTGCGAACGTGACGTCCCGAGTAGCTCAGGAGTCGGCGAGTGGACTGCAGCGGACTTGGCAGCGCAGCGTTCTGGGGAGGCGTCCGGCTCGACCCCGCGGGAGAGCTCATGGGCGCGCAGGCTAGCAGTCCAAGCGAGCGGGTGCTGCCACCGCTGCGCCCGGCCGGCTGGAGCTGCTGCGAGCGGCGCTCGCAACGGACTCAGGACCTAGGCGACGCGAGCCAGAGCTTGCTCGCGCAACGCGCGAGCACACGGCAATACGATCTCGGACAACGCGAGCCGGCGCGCGTTGAACCGCTCGTGCTCGCTCAGCAAGCCGTGCTCGGCCAGCGTGGCGGACCCGGGCAGCGCTTCGTCGTCGGACATGAGCTCGGGCGTTGCCGCCTGCGTCGCCCCCTCGATGGCACCAAAGAGGCTCTCCAGCGTTTGCAGGCGCAGCGCCTCGTCCGCACGGCCGAGCACCCAAGAGAGGAATGACCAGCCGAGCTCGGCATGCCGCGCCTCGTCTTCGGCGATGCGAGCCAGCACTGCTCTTACCGCTGGATCCCGCGTCTGGTCGAGCGCAGCAGCGGCTTCGGCCGCCGCGAGCGTTTCGCCCACGCAAGCCTCCAGAATAGCCGTCTCGATGATCACGCTCGGCGAGCGGGCGTCCAGGGCTCCGGACAAGGGCAGGCCGCCCGGGCCGATGTCGCGACCTGCGTAGCGCGCGGCCAGGCCGAAACACAATTGCGCGTGGTGGATCTCGTCACCGAGAGCCCGCTGCGTCTGCGCGAGAAGCTCGGCGGGCGCGCCGAGCGCGAGCAACTCGAGGGCAAAGCGTGCGAACGCGGCGACCGAGGCGTGCTCCATCAGCGCCACCTCCGTCCAGTGCTTCGCGAGCTCGCGCCGCAGGGCAGGGGCGAGCTCGCCAGTTCCCGTTTCGCTGCGGAGGCTCCAACCGCTCGAGCCGACTCGAGAACGCGCCATCCGCGCTGCACCGTTGACCAGGAACGGGCGCCCGCAGACGAACCCTTCGCCGCACTGACGCCCCATCTCACTCGTATAGCATTCCATGCTGGGCCCGCAGTCCTGAGGGCTCATGCACTCGTCGGCGGCGCGCTGGCACTGAAACGTATACTCGGTGGACCCCCCACAGGGCTCGAAGGAGGGCGTGCCCGCGCATAGGAAGCCTGCCGCGCAATCGGCGTTGCTCGTGCACCCGGCGGGCATGCAGCGGCCCACCGGATCCCCGCACACACAGATCTTGCCTGCGCCACACTGACTATCCGTGGTGCATCCGTACTCACAATACGAGCCCGCGATGACAAAGCCCCCCCCTCCGACGTGCGTGCAGAACCCCAGGTCGCGCAGTGTGCAGTCGGAGTCGTCAGCACACTCCCTGACTCCCCCCTCACCACCGAAGCTGCTGACGTCATCCGCGCCACCCGCACCGCCTGCGCCACCCGCGCCACCGGCGTGGCCGCGAGGCAACGAGGATGGACAGTCCACGACACTCGGCCGATGCAGCCAGCCCCCAGCGCACTCGCGGTACCCCGACCCCGCAGGGAGCGTCTGCGTCGTGGCTCCACAGCGGGTGCCTGGCACACCATCGTCTCCACCTCCGGCCCCCGCCCCGCCCCCGCCCGCGCCCGCCCCGCCCACGCCCGCCGCCCCGGCCCCCGCCGCGCCCGCTCCGCCAGCGACTCCCGCTTTCCCCCCGCTACCCCCTTTCGACACTCCAGCGCCGCCCTTGCCCGCTGCGGCGAATCCGGCGACTCCGGAGCTCCCGCCGTCCCAGCTGGGATTTCCGCCACCCCCCGCTGGGCCGGTAC
>DASQDA010001141.1:0-8445 GCA_035634435.1 Polyangiaceae bacterium | reverse complement strand
AACATGCCATTGTTGTTCAATCCGAATGGCTGACGCGAGCAGGCGCCCAGGATGAGCGGCTTGACGCCGAGACCCTTGGCGATGACGTGCTCCACCGTGGTTCGGTTGGTCGTGATTTCGTTCTTATCGAAGCCGGATAGGCAGTTGATGATGCCCTCGTGGGTGTCGGCTTTGCCCTTGTACTGGAAGCCCTGGTACACGTTGACGTACTGCTTGTAGGGCTCGAGCGGACCCAAGATGCTGAGGTTCGACTTGTCCAAGGAGAACTGCGTGCGATCCCCGCCCATCACCCGCGGGTTGTAGTGCTCGGGCGGGATGCCGTGGGGCATGTAGAAGACGAAGAAACGCTTGGGCGCGGTTCCCGGCGCCGCCGTCGCGACGCGTGCGAGGTGGGCAGCCACGGGCAGGGAAAGCCCTAGCGCCATCGCTTTGAGGAACATGCGGCGTTGAATGCCTCGAGTTTCGCGCTGCAAGCGTGGGTTCATCTTCATGAAGGAATCTCTTCGGCCTCCGACCCCCGTTACTCTGGCGCCAGGCGCTGTGCAGTCAACCAAAACAGGCTGCGCCCGCGTGTGTCGTAACGAGGTGCCTGTAAAACTGCGCCCCACCTGCAAACTGTAAAGGAGCGCCGTGCCTCCGGCGTGAAACATCGACGATTCGGCAACGGCCATGACGTGTCTCCCGAGGCGCACCGCTGCGTGTTAGTTTTCGGCGCTCATGCCGCACTTAGCCGACCCTCTGCGCTCGTTTCCTGCGCGCGTCGGCGGACGCCGTTCCGGACGCCGGCCGAGCAACCCCTGATGTCGGGCTCGTCGCGCCCCCCACGGCCCGGGCCAACACCCCTGGGTGATGTTCTTTCAGCGACGCGGCGCGTGACGCTCTCCCGCTCCAAGGCTGCCCTCGACAAAGAGAGCTGGCGGCTGGCCGTGGGACGTCGCATCGCCGAGCGCACCGAGGTCGGCTCTTTGCGTCAGGGGGAGCTCACGGTCTACGTCGCTTCAGCCGCCTGGGCGCAGGAGCTGAGCCTCTTGACGCGAGAGATCTGTGAGCGGCTCGCCAGCGCCGGCGTCACCGTCGAACGTGTGCACTTCCGCGTCCGAGCCGGGCTCGGCAAGGCTCAGTCGCCGCTCTCCGAGCGCAAAAAGGTACCCGTCCCGCCCCTGCCCTCCGAGCTAGCCGCGCGCATCTCGCGCATCGGTGATGACGAGCTGCGCGCCGCCATCACGCAGGCAGCCGGCCTTTCCTTGGCGCGTCTGGCCGCGGCACCCAAGCGCTCGCCGGAGGTGCCAAGCGTCAAGCGCGGCGCTCCGAGCCGGGCCGCTACTTCAACGCTGCCAGCCGCTCGAGACCCTCGAGCCGCTGCAGCACGAAGCGCTCCGAAGGCCCAAAGCTCTGTTGCGACTGGCGCAGCAGCTCGAGATAAGCCCGGAACCCGGCGAGGTTGATGCTCGAAGTCTTGCGCAGCACGTCGTACAAATCGTTGACGGTGGTCGCTGGCAAGGGACGCGCGAGCGCGCTGAACAGGTCGATCGCGTAGTCGACCCACTTGCCCTTGCCGGTCGCGTCCGCCAGGCGCACGGCATAGTGAGCCGCCTTCTCGAAGACGTGCAGCGGCGCCGTCGAGCCGCGGTGACTGGTGATCTCGGCGAGCAAATTGCCGAGCGTCGTCGCCAGTACCTTTTCGGCTTCTTCGCCACGGCCGAGCGCCAGCACCTTGTCAGCGACGCCGCCCAGCAGGTCGAGCGTGTGCGCGCTGAAGGTTGCCTCGCTCTCGACGGGCATCGATTGCGGGTTCATCGAGCGCGACGTCGGGTCGCCGGGGAGCTGAACGGCGTGAATGGTGTCTGCGCTCAGGCGCGAGTTGCTGTCGGTCCTCGAAGGCGCGGGTCGCGAGCGGAGCAGAAACTCTTGAGTGCCAATCTGGAGGTGGTCACCGTCGTTCAGGATCTGCTTGCCCCGAACACGCTGGGAGTTGATGTAAACGCCGTTCACGCTGCCGAAGTCCTCGACACTGACCGAATCGCTGGCCACGAGCAGCTGTGCGTGGCGGCGCGAAACCATGCCGTCATCGACGACGATGTGGCAATGGGAGCTGCGCCCGATGAGGACGAACCCAGGCCGGAGCTCGATGGTCTGGCGCGCGTGCTCCAACCAGAAAACTTTGGCGCGGTACCCCGCCACGCCGCTGTCCGGCACGGGCGCGAAATGTCTGGGGCCGCGCTGTTGGTCCACCAATATGCGAGACTACTCTCGTCGCTCGCGCTCGTCGAGTCACTGTCCGCGGATCCGTGCGTCACGCGTACGGGCAGCTGTGCGCGCTGGCACCGCCGTATGGCAAGGTGCGCGCGAAGCTCCTGCTCGAGCCAGCTATCGCACCCTCCGGTCGGCCCAGGATGCGGCGCAGCGCACACGCACAAAAGCCCTCACGGAGAGGGCCTTTTTTGCCGGTCATGGGCCGAGAAATCGTCGGGGCGGATACGGCTGCTGCTACTGCTTGAACTCGCGCATGAAGTCCGCAAGCGCCTTCACCCAGTCCAGCTGGACCGCGTTGTAGATGGATGCACGCATGCCGCCTACCGAGCGATGCCCCTTCAAGCCGATCATGCCGCGCTTCGAGGCGGCGGCGAGGAACTCGGCCTCCAGCTCCGGTGTCTTGAGAGTGAACACCACGTTCATCGTGGAGCGCGAGTCCTTCTCGACGGGCGAGGAGTAGAAGTCGCTGCGGCCGTCGATGACATCGTACAAGAGCTTCGCTTTCTCGCGATTCACCTTCTCCATGGCGGCCAGGCCGCCCGTGCGCTTGATCTCGTCGAGCACGTTGCGCAGCACGTAGACGGAGAACGTCGGGGGCGTGTTGTAGAGCGAGTTGTTCTCGGAGTGCGTGCGGTACTGGAAGATGGTCGGGATGTCCTGGCGGCCCGCCGCGACGAGCTCCTTCTTCACGATGACCAGCACGAGCCCGCTCGGGCCCAGGTTCTTCTGCGCGCCGGCGTAGATGAGCCCGAACTTCGAGACGTCGATGGGGCGCCAGGCGATGTCGCTCGACATATCCGCGACGAGCGGGACGTCGCCGGCGTCGGGGAACTCGTGCCACTGCGTGCCGAAGATGGTGTTGTTGCTGGTCAGGTGCAGGTAGGCCGCGTTCGCGTCGAGTTCGAGCTCGCTCTGCTTGGGCACGCGACCGAACTTCTTGTCCTTCTCCGTCGTAGCGGCGACGCGCACGGTGCCGATGGTCTTGGCCTCCTTGTAGGCCTTCTGCGACCAGGCGCCGGTCAGCACGTAATCGGCGCTCTTGCCGGCAGCGAGCAGGTTCATCGGAACCACGGCAAACTGCTGACTGGCACCACCCTGCAAGAAGAGAACGTCGTACGTCTCCGGAACGGCTAGCAGCTCGCGCACCAGGCTGATGGCCTCGTTGTGCACGGCCTCATAGGCCTTGCCGCGATGGCTGTGCTCCATCACGCTCATGCCGGTTCCCCCGAGATCGAGCAGCTCTTGCTGCGCGCGCTCCAGAGAGGCAAGAGGGAGAGCTGCGGGGCCTGCGTTGAAATTCATTACTCGAGCCATGGTCCTCCAAGGGTGTCGAAACAGGCGAGGGCTAGCGTCGGTGCCGCGTCGCGTCAAGCCGACGCGCCACGGAAGGCACTAGCCCCGATCCAGAGCCTGCGCCGCGATGTCACGGCGCCACTTCATTCCAGCGAAACTGAGGCAATCGACGGCCGCGTAAGCGCGGGTGTGCGCCTCGGCCAGCGAGCTCCCTCGCGCGGTGACTCCTAGCACGCGGCCCCCTGCAGTGACTACGCGTTCCCCATCGAGCGCCGTACCGGCGTGATAGACGCGCACGCCTGGCAGGCTCGCGGCCGCCTCGAGGCCCGTGATGAGGTCGCCGCGGCGTGGTGCTTCCGGGTAGCCCTGAGCGGCCAGCACGATGCAGACGGCGTGGCGCGCAGCAACGCCGAGGCTCGCAGGACTCAAAGTTCCCGCTGCAGCGCCGGCTAGCGCCTCGGCCAGATCGCCGTCCAGCACGTTCATCAGCACCTGGGTTTCGGGATCGCCAAAACGCACGTTGAACTCGAGCAAGAGTGGAGCGCCATCCGGCTGAATCATGATGCCCGCGAACAGCGTGCCCCGGAAGGGCCGACCCTCCGTCGCCATTCCGCGGATTGATGGGGCCAGGATCTGACTTTCAATCGCTTTCGCCAGCGCCCCGTCCACGAGCGGCGTGGGCCCATAGGTGCCCATTCCGCCGGTATTCGGGCCAGTATCGCCATCGCCGATACGCTTGTGATCTTGGACCGCGGGTAGCACGATGAAGCGTTCGCCGTCCGAGATGAGGTGCACGCTCGCCTCGGCGCCCGCGATGCGCTCCTCCAAGATCACTGTCTTACCAGCGTCCCCGAAGCTCTCGCCGCTGAGCATCGCCACGGCGGAGCGGCGAGCCTCTTCGTGCGAGGCCGCGACCACCACGCCTTTACCGGTGCAGAGACCGTCCGCCTTAACGACCGGCGGCTGCTCGAAACCAGCCAGGGCGTCGGACAGCTCGCTTTCGCTGCGGACCACCACGTGCCGTGCGGTGGCAATACCGTGCCGTACCGCAAAATCCTTCATGAAAGCCTTGGAGCCCTCGAGCTGAGCGGCGCCCCGGCTTGGCCCATACGTCAAGAGCCCCGCTGCCTGAAGGTCGTCGACCAGCCCAAGGCAGAGCGGTGCCTCGGGGCCGACGACGACGAGGTCGGGTCGTTCTCGCACCGCGACGGAGAGGGGCTCGTCGGGCGAGTTGCGCAGGACCTTGTGGCGCAAATCGGGCGGAGCCGCCGCGGTACCCGCGTTGCCCGAGGCGACGATGACCTCGCCGACTGACTCGGACTCGAGCAAGCGCAGCGCCAAAGCGTGCTCCCGACCACCCGCACCAATCACGAGGACTTTTCGTAAGGAGCTCATTCTGGAAATCCGTGGAACGCTGCCGGCCCGGAGGCTCGGCCGCGACCCGACGCAACGCATCGACGATCAGTCGGCGCGAGTCAACCGACCGCAGCCACGCGCCACTTTTTTCCTCGGAGCTCGCCAACGGCGGGACCTGAACGCCTCCTTGGCGGAAGCGCGCTACACTGAGCTTCCCGAGGGGTCATGCAGCAGCTCGTCCTACACATCGTGCGGCCCTACACCGACCAGGACGCGTACCTGGCGGCAGAGGCGTGGACCATCGAATCCAAAGGCATGTTGCTGCTGGACCAGGAACCGCTGGAACCAGAAACCACGGTTCTCTTCGAAGTGTCCCTGCTCAACGGGGTCAAGCTCATCCGCGCCGAGGGCCGCGTGTTG
Source organism: Polyangiaceae bacterium (assembly GCA_035634435.1). Classification (GTDB taxonomy): domain Bacteria; phylum Myxococcota_A; class Polyangia; order Polyangiales; family Polyangiaceae; genus PMG-095. Next base: position 3,123 of record DASQDA010001141.1, on the reverse strand, counting down.
CCGGCCATGGGAACGGCGCCGGGGGTGCGAGTGCGCTTTCGTCGCTTCGGCTCGCAGACACAAGCCTTCATTGAACGGGCGCTGCTCGTTCGCGGCGAGCAACTGGCACGCGAATCGTCGCAGTCGTCCGTGCCGCCGCGCAGCGAGAGCCTCTTGCTTTCCGAGCTCCCCAAGGCGAGCGCGGGCGAGCCCCGTTTACCGAGCGCCCCGCCGGCGAGCGCCCAGCTGGGCCCCAGCGTGCCCCCCGCCAGCGCCGAGATCGATCGCGGCACGGCCCACCTCGCCCCGGAGGTGACCCCGAGCCGGCGAGAGGCCAGCGCTTTGCAGCGTCGGCCAAGCGCCCCCATCAGCGCGCCTCCGAACCGCGACGAGCTGTTGGGGCGCCTACGCGAGCGCGCTCAGCGGCTCGGTACCGCCGTCACGAGCTCGCGCAAAGACGCGGGTTGAGCGGTGGAGCGAGCAAGACCGCTCAGGGCATCGCGAACGCCTGAGGAGCCTCACGCCGAGGACGGGCCATGGCGCGCCGCACGAGGCGATCGCACAGCGCCTCGAAGGGTATGCCGGCAATGGCCGCCGCTTCCGGAAACAGGCTCATCGGCGTCATGCCCGGCAGCGTATTGGCCTCGAGGACCACGAAAGAGCCAGGGCCGCTGGCTTCGACCAGAAAGTCGATGCGCGACAGGTCCCGACAACCCAGTGCTACGTGCGCTGCGAGCGCTGCCACCCGGATCCTCTCGAGCAGCTCGAACGGGAGTGGCGCCGGACAGACGTGCTCGCTGCCACCCGGTTGATACTTCGAGATGAAATCGTAGTGCTCCGCGGCGCGGGGTCGGATCAGCGTCGGCGGCAAGGCGAGCAAGCCCTCGTCCGCTTCGAGCACGCCGCACGTCACCTCGACCCCCGTGATGAAGCGCTCGACGAGCACGCTCTCGTCCAGCCGGAACACCCGCTCGACGGCGCCTCGCAGCTCCTCCGCGGAACACTCCGCAGGCAAGATCTCGACGCCGATGGCGGAGCCACCCGACGCAGGCTTCACCACCAGGCTACCCGTGAGTAGCCGGCGAGCCTCGGTGACACGCTGCTGCAGGTGTTCGTCCTGCGCGAGCGCGAAGCCATCCGCTACGGGCAACCCCGCGGCGCGAAATAGTACCTTGGCGTGTGGCTTGCTCGCTGCAAGCGCGCTCGCCAGCACCCCGGAGCCCACGTAGGGCAGCGCGAGGACCTCCAGCATTCCCTGCAAGCAGCCATCTTCGCCCACTGCGCCGTGCGTGACCGGAAAGACGACGTCCACCGCGTGCTGCAACGCCGCAGGCAGCTGAGAGGTCAGCTCCAGCAGGAGCGGCTGGTGGCCGGCACGCTCGAGCGCGGCGCAAACGCCCCTGGCGCTGCTCCGGCTGACTTCGGCCTCGGCGCTGGGCCCGCCGCTGACGACGGCAACACGTAGCGTCATCCCTCGACCTGCACCACGGGCTGCAAGTCGAGGCGGATGTCAAGCGCCTCGCTCAAGGTATAGATGCGCTCGTCGCGGTAGAACTCGCCGAACACGATACGTTGCAGTCCGGCGTTGGCGATCAGCTTGAAGCAACCAAAACAAGGGGACGCCGTGACGTAGATGTGTGCGCCGTCCAGCCGCACGCCATTGCGCGCCGCCTGCACGATGGCGTTGGCCTCTGCGTGAACGGTACGCACGCAATGGCCCTCCTCCATCATGTGGCCATCGTCATCGCAGTGCGGCAGGCCGCGAATGGATCCGTTGTAGCCGGTGGTCAGAATCATCTTATCGCGGACGATCACTGCTCCGACGTGTTTGCGTTCGCAGGTGGAGCGCGTGGCCACCTCCCGCGCAATGGCCATGAAGTATTCGTCCCAGCTGGCTCGCCTGCGTTCCGCCATGACATGCTCCGCGTGTTGGCCGGGGCGTATAGCGCGGCCGGGGCGTTGCTACGAGAGCCTTGACCCAGCTCGCCTTGCATGGCTTGTTTGGGCGGTGAAACTCGCCCGCTACGCAGCTTTCTCGCTGGTACTTGGCCTGACCTGCGCCACCACTTCTCGACTGGCGCTGGCGCAAGCTCCGGCTGGGCATGGCGGCGCCGAGCAGTTGTTGCAGGCGCTGAGCGCCGACAAGACGCAGCAGGAGCTCACGGGCGCTCTGGTCGCGCGAGCTCGGCACGCGCTGAAGCGCGCACAGAGCGCCCGCCAGGCAGGAGATCACGCCCACGGAACGCAGCTGGAGGCGCTCGCGCTCGAGCTTCTGGAGACCGCGCGCGCGCTCGTCTTGGCGGTGCAGGCGGAGCGCGAGCTCGGCGCTCTGGAGAAGCGCGCCGCGGACACCGAAACGCGTGCGGTGCGCGCTCAAGCTCTCGTGGAGCAGACCGCCGCTCGCCGCGGACGCGCAGCAGAACAGCTGAAGGCGCTGCAAACGCAAAAAACGAACCTAGCGCAGAAGCGACCCGTCAAACCAGCCGCCCAGGGAGGTCGTTGATGCGCCGCTCGGCGTGGTCGCTCGGTTTGTTGCTCGCAGGATGCGCGGCGTCGCTGCCGCGCCCGGCGGCGCTCGATGCCGCAGAGGCGGCGAGCTCGAGCCCTGCAGCGCGCGAAGCTCAGCGCAGAGCTCCGCAAGCTCAGGCGCACGCCGAGCAACTGCGGCGGCGCGCAGAAGCCGCGCAACGAGAGGGCGCCACGGCGTCCGCTCAGATCCTGGCGGAGCACGCCCTGGCTGCACATGAGCACGCCGTCGTGCTCGCGCGGCTGTCCACGGCGGGGGCGCGGCGGGCGGCCGCGCAGGCGCGCCTGGCGCAGGCAGAGAACGCCTTGCAAGCGCTCGACGCTCAGCACCGACGCGAGCTGGCGGAAACGGAGGATCTGGAGCTCCGCGCGCGCGTCCTACGCGACACGTTGCCTCTCCCCGAGAACGCCCCGACGACCCCGGAACGCGAGCGGGCGCGGCTGGAAGCGGCGCAGACGCTCGCCTTGAATGCTCGCCTGTTGTGCACGTCCGCGCGTCTGCTGGCGCCCGAGCGCTCGACCCTTCCGCCGGTGTTCACCCAGCTGGACGCGCTCGACGGCCGCCTGGCAAAGAAGGCCCTGCCCGCCCCTGTGGACGAGGCGACGAAGCTGCGTTCC
>DASQDA010001140.1:0-1814 GCA_035634435.1 Polyangiaceae bacterium | reverse complement strand
GACGAGCTGACGGCCGAGCAATGGCGCGATTGCGTGATGGGCGCGCTCGACCAAGGCGCTCGCGTCGACCGCGACCAAGCCGTACGTCTGGGCTTCGCGCACGCTCAGACAGTGTACGGCGTGAACGCTCAGCGCCTCCGCGCTGGAGGGCGCGCGGACCAGGCGCTTCGTAGCGCGATCAACAGCTCCATCCGGCAGGGCTACCTGGCCCGAGAAGGCGCTGCCTACCTCGTGCGCGTGGCGCAGCAGGCCGAACCCTCACTGCGTGGCATGCTCCCGTCCGGCTCGCCAGAGCTTCTCACTCCCGAGAACAAGTCGGCCGACGCCGAACCTGCGGCGGTCGAACCAAGCGTTAGTGAGTCAGACGACAAGGCGACGCAGCACACCGAAGCGCTGCAGAACGAGCCTCCTCCCCAGCACGTCACGCTGGCCGAGCCACTGTCGGAGGAGGGCTCGAGTCCTACGCCTGATTTCACCGCACAAGTGGTTGCAACCGCGCCCACGGCAGCAGGCAGCAACGAAGCGCCCGCCCTGCTCGACCACAACCTGTGGCAGCTCGACCTGCCAACGCGCACATTGAACTGGGCGGAGCGCCAGGGGATCCACACGGTTCGTGAGCTGGTTGCGTGGCTGCCCGAGACGTTCGCAGTCGAACGCAACGTCGGTCGCCGAACGGTGCGCGAGACCCGCGAGCGTCTAGACTCGCATCTGGGCTGCACATGCGAAGAGGCGCGCCTGGCAGCTCGCAGCGGAACACCGGCGATCGCGCTTGAGACGGCGCCAACCGACGAAGAAGCAGTTGATAGCGCAACGGAAGCACTGACAGCCGGCGGCTCCACGGGCTGGGCCGCGGTCGCCACGAGTCTAACTGATGAACAGCGGGCGCTGCCGTTGCTGCAGGTGCCGCTGCCGACGCGCATGAAGAACTTCGTGCGCGCCCAAGGCCTACTGCTGCTCGGGGAGCTCTTCCGAGGCTCCTACACAACGTTAGCAGCGCAGGAAAACATCGGGCGCAAGTCGCTCAACGACACGCTCGACACCGTACGCGATTTCCTGAGCGAGCGCGCATCGCCCACGGTCTACCCCACTTTCCGCGAGGCTTGGCAGGCGCAGCTCAGCGCCCTCGAGCCCATTCCGCGCATGATCGTGACGCGCCGCGCGGGCATGCACGGCACGCGTGAAACGCTGGAAGAGCTGGGCGGCATGCTGGGGGTCAGCCGCGAGCGTGTGCGGCAGATCGAGACCCATATGCTCGAGCGCGTGCGCGAGCGTGGGTCCTGGAGGCGCTCGTTCGAGGCCAATGTCAGTGCGGCCTTCGGTGCCGCGCGCGCCATCCCGCTGCACCTCCTGGCCCAAGATCCGTGGTGGGCGGGCATCGACCAGGAAGAGCTCCTGCTTGACTATGTCGTGCGGCGCGTCTTCGAAGACGAGCTCTTTCTGCTGCAAGCGCCCAGCGGCAAGCGCTACCTGAGCAAGTTCCCGCAAAGCGAGCTCGACGAACGACTGGATAGCGCTCGAGCCCGCATCGCAAAGCTGGGCTATCCCGTCGAGATGAGCGTCATTGACGCCATACTCCGCGCGGAGGCCGACGCGCTCGACCCCGTGCTGTTTGCCGAGCTCGAGGGAGCCTTCGCCGGCCTCCTTCACGTTGATGCGGATAAGCCGGGTTTGGCGCTGGGTTACGGCCGCTACCGCGACGATGAGATCCTCGCCTTCCTGAACGGCCAGGACGCGCCCGTGCCGGTAGCGGTCATCGAAGAGCGTTTCGGCCGCGGTCGCCCACCGGAAGAGGTGCTGTACTTCAAACGCGGCCT
>DASQDA010001139.1:0-10726 GCA_035634435.1 Polyangiaceae bacterium | reverse complement strand
GAAGGGCGATTCCAAGCTTGCGCTCCCTCGCGCTGCACGGGCTTCGAAGGCTGTCCTCCGACCACGATCATTGGGGTGCGCAGCGCCGGAATGGACGCGACAACGGTATTGTCCTGAGGCGGCTTCTCACTGGGTCGGCTATCGCGGCTTGGCTTGGGCGGCGGTGCAAGCCGGCGCGAGGGGAACTGAGAAGCCGTACCATGCGCGGCCACGAAGCCTGGCGCCGTCGACGCTCGATCGCCCTCGACCCCCGCACCTAGCGCAGCGGCGGTCACGCCTGGCCCCGCAGCTGGGACCTCCGCCACGGGCGCGCGCGGCTCGCCCGCAAGAGCCGCTGAATCGGCTCCGGACGCCGTCGGGGCGGGGTGTGCGTCGGGGGTCATGCGGGCTTGAGAAGCGACGCACCGTAGCGCACCTTGCCGAGGGCTCGCGCGATGGAGATTCCCGGCTCCAGCAGCAACACGACCGTGGAGCCCAGATGGAACATGCCGATTTCGTCGCCGCGACTGACGGTCCGCGCTGGCGCGAGCTGATGCGGTCCCGCAGGCACGTCGGGCGAGTCGATGCAGCTGACGCTGATGCGACCGACAATGACAGCACCTACCAGCACGGCGGTGACCCGCCCCAGACCTACAGTGTCTATCACCACCGCGGCACGACTGTTGCGGACGAAGAGCTGCCGAACGTGTCGCTCGCCGATCGAGTTCACGGGAAAGAGATCGCCGGGGATGCCGCGCACCAAGCCGATGCTGCCGTCCACCGGAGAGTGGACCCGGTGGTAGTCGCCCGGAGCCAGGTAGACCACGGCGAACTCGCCGCCCGAATAGCGTGCGGCGTCGGCAGCGTCCCCAACGAGCTCGCCCACCTCATAGGGCTGACCCTTGACGAAAAGACGGGCTCCCGAATCGATGCGCCCCACGGCCGACAATCGACCGTCGGCGGGGCTCACCAAGGCATCGCTGCTGATGGCCCGCGCGCCGCTGCGCAGCCCACGTGTGAAAAACGCGTCGAAGCTGGCATAGCCGCTGGTTGGCTCCGCCTCTTCCAAGTTCACACCGTAAGCACGGCTGTAAACGCTCACGAGGCGCTGCGAGATGGGCGCGGGCAGCGCGCGGTCACAGATACGGCCGACGGCACGACTGAGTCGCACACGCGGCAGCGCACGAAGCAGCTGTGCGGCTGCGAAAGACGATAAACTCAAGCGATCACCGTTCCCTGTCTCACCAGCGCAGCCTCGAAGCGGCAGACCTCCGCCGTACCAGGGCCACGGCCTGCTACGCCGTCCGCCCGGGACACCGAAAAGACTCCACACGGATGGGATGAAGACGCAGGGTGTTCCGACAGCACGGGCGCGGACAACGGCGGCAGAAGGTACCGGATGGTCCGGCCTATCCTAAGCGTCAGCGCGCATCCGGTCAATGTCAGGCTAGGGCTCGTTTCCAGTCATTCCCGAGGGCGGGCGCGAGCCGTCAGGCAGAGCTCCCGGCGGTGCGGATCGGCTGGCAGCGGAGCGGCGTCCACCGGCTGACCGCGCGAACGCCGCCGCCCTTCACAGGCGACTTCCTCGGACAGTGGATCCACCGCGATGCCGAGCCGAAAAGCGCGGTCGGCTGCCACCGGGTCCCCCGCCTCCTTGAGCAGTCGGCCATGCAGCGCAAACCAGGCTCCGTACACGCCACCAATTTCCGCCTCGGTACCAAGAGCCGCACGGGCGCGCTCGGCGTCACCCGCCTCCAACAGCGCGCGTGCAGCGCGAAAGCGAAGGGCCGGCTCCTTCTGCTGGGGGCCGATGGCGGGCAGCACCAGCTCAGCCGCTGGCGCTGCGTGATCGCGCTGCGCCAGCAAGTCGGAGAGGCGGACACGCCGCGCCAGGTCGCGATTGAAGGCTGCGCGCCCCGGCTCGGCAGCCCCCGGTTGCGTCGGGACCAGCGCTCGCTGCCAGCGTTGGTTCCATTCGGACAGCGTGTAGCCAGTCACGCTGCGCAGCGCGACGTCGGGACCCTGCTCCCCGCTCCCCTTGAGATCCGCAAACAGCAGGCGCAGAGCCGGAGCCCCAGCCACTCTTGCGAAGTAGCTGACGAAACTCGTCACCTCCGCAAACGCGATGGACGCGGCCTCGGGCGTCGGCAGCATCGCGATTGAAGGCCCGAGCTTGTCGATACCGATGGCACGGCCCTCGAGCAATGCGCGGTAAGCGAGCGAGTCGGCCCACTCCGGCTCGTCGAAGGGACGCGCTTCGCGCCAGCTCGACTCGAGGCGTTTGGCCATGCCTTCCTGCAGCCACAGCGGAGCATGATCGCGCGTTGCGCGCGTGACCACGAGATGGGCAATCTCGTGCGCCAGGGTGTCTTCCCAGGGAAACCCCAGCGAAGCAGCACGGGGCGTGAGCAGAATGACACGCCCCCAACGCGCTACGGCCAGCGTCCCGGTGGTCTCCGCCGCCTCCAGCGGCAGGCCGGATACGGACGACAGCGAGAAAAGATCGCGCACCAGGTCGATACGCAGGGGCCGCGGAAGATCCACACCGACGGCGCGGCAGACCGCGTCGCGCGCTCGAGCTGCAACGTCGAAGATCAGGGGCGCGAGGGCGCGGTCGGCGTCGTCCTGCAGACGCAGCCAGATACCTCGAGCCTTGTCCTCGATGACAAACCCAGCCACCGTCGCTCGCGCACAGCTCTCGGCCAGCTGCTTGAGGCTCTGGCCTTCGCGCGTTTCGGCCAGCTCCGGCGTCGACAAGGTGGCAGCTGCGACGTCGCAGTCGCCGCGATAAACGGAGAAGCGCGCGCGTTCGAAGGCAAGACTGGCCGAGTCGGCGGAGGCGGCGGATAGCAGCTTTTCAGCCTGCGCCAGATCGATCTCCGTGACGGCGTTGTGAATCTGCTCGCTCGGGCTCGGCTCCCCGCCCACGCGCGAGGCAGCAGGCGCAACGCACAAGCTCACGGCGAGAGCCCAGCACAGCGCGACGCGGCTCACCGCAGCACGCGCCTGGCGCGACGACTTCATTCGAGCAGCTCCTCGGCGTAGCGCTCCACCGCTGGGGCGAGCCGGCCGCGCCGTTCCTTCGACAAACCCTCGAGCACGCGTCGGCGAAACTCCTCGGCTCGACGCGCCTTCTCCGCCGGGGGCACCTGGCCGGAGCTTGACATGTCGCGACCGGCGTCCGGGCCCTCGCCCGACCGTTCCTGGTCACCCGACTCATCGCCTTCCGAGGTCTTGCCGGAGCTCGAGCGCTCGAGCAGGCGCTGCGCCTCCCGCTGCAGCTCGAGGCCGCTTTCACCGCGGCCGCCCGACAGCTCTCGACTTGCTTGCTGCATGGCGCTCTCCGCCTTCTCGAGCGCGTCCTGCAAGTCGTCCGGCAGCTTGGCATCGCTGTGGGCTCCGCGTCCCGCAAGGTTGCCGGCTCGCCGCGCCAGCGCCTCCTCGACGCGAGCAGCGTCGGCGAGATCTTTGGCGGCCCGACCCTGCGCTTGCTGCTGCAGGCGACCGAGGTTCTCTTGAGCCCAAGCGAGCTGCTCGTTCAGCTCGCGGCGCACCCCCTGCAGCGCGCTCTCGTCCAACCAGTTCGACGGGCTTGCCGCATCCTGCGCCAGACGTGCGGCCTCATCGAGCGCGTTCTGCGCGCCCCGCCCGCTCTCGACGGCTTCCTTCAACGCGAGCCGTTCCAGGTTTTGCGCCATGGCGCCCAGATGCTCACGGCCGAGTGCGCCCGCTGCGCGCGCGGAGCCCGGTTCTGCACCTGCGCGCGGAAGATCGTCGACACGCTTGCGGAGACGCTCGGCCCGCAGCGCGGCCTCGCGTTTGAGATCTTCCGACCCCTCACCCTGCTCGGCGTCGCTCAGCGTTCGTTCCACGCCGCGGATATGCTCGCCATGCTCCGTGGCAAGCTGTTCCACCTCGCGCATCAGCTGGTCGAATTGACGGTCGGCTTCGGAGGGCTCGCCCGGGCCTGGCGTCCCGCCCCCCGACTCGACGCCTCCGCCGCCCGCCGAGCTGAACGACGGGGCCGGGCGGCGCAAGCGCTGCGCCAGATGTCGGGCGGCGAGCTCGGCGTGGAACAAGCTCTTGGCAGCGTAGGCGCGCCGTATCCGACGAATCTCGCCTTCGGCCACACTGCCGAGGTCTGCACCGAGAGCGCCGAGCGCGAGGAGATTCCGGGTGCCAGCGTCCAGCACGGGCAGCGCCCCGTGAACGCGCCGCTCACCGGTCGCTTGCTGCTCGCTATTGCGGGCCTGCTTGGCCCCTTCGGCCACTTCTTCTGCCACGTCGCCCAACCGTTTCGACACTTGCTGCGCGTCCCGATTGGCGAGCGAACGGATACCCGCGTCGAACGCCAGCAGCACGTCTTCCGTGCGCCGACGCGCATCACCGCGGCCCTTCTCGAGCGCACTCGCCTGTCCCAGAGCGAACGCGGACAACCCCGAAGGTACCCGCACGCCTGCGTAGCTAGCCGCAACAGCCTGGCGCAGCGCTTCGAGCGCCTTTTTTCGAGCTTCGGCCTCCTGGCGGCGACGTTGTACCCGTTGCTCGGCGCTGGCGGAGGTCTTGAGGCTGCGTTCGGTGTCGAGCTGCTGCGCGAGTAGATCGATCATCTGGTCGCGCACGCCTTGGAAGGCGGCGAGGCGCAAGGCCTCCGGCTCGCCCACCGCCGGTGGGGTGATGGTGATCGCAGCGCTCTCGCCCCATTTGCTCGAGCGCACGTCGTTGTCGCGCGCTTCGATGGTAGCCATGACCGGCAGGAACATGCGCCGGAGAAACGCGTCGCGGGGGTCGAGCGCATGGGCTCCGCGCTCGAGCTTCGACTGCGCATCGGGACGCAGCAAGACGCGTCTTTCTTCCCGGCTCCCCGAGCGCAAGACGAGGTCGATCTGCCGCAAACCGTGGTCATCGCTGACGGCGTAGCCGAGCTCGAGACGCTGTATGTCCTTGAGCTGGACGCTGCGCGGCGCGCCCTCGAGCAGCACGACAGGAACGGCATCTTCGATGGCGTGCAGCTCCAGCGACTCGGCTTCGGGAATGAGCACTTGACCGAAACGCGCGGCAACCCGCAGGTTCGCCGTCTCGTCGAGCGTCCAGCGCGCCACGCTGTTGCCGCTTCCGTCGTCGACGAAGCTCACTTCCCGCTGTCCGTCGGTCAGCACCAGATGCCGGTTGAGCCGCACGGGTCGGCCACGCACCGTCACCACGCTGCCCTGCGGCAGCTCACTCGGGCCCCAGGCGAAGAGCGCCTGCTCGCCCTGACGGAGATAAGCGGGCGGCTGGACCTGAACGCGGAGAAGCTCCAACCAGGACAGCGGCACGGGCGCCATGCCGCGGCGCGCCGCCAGCACGTCGAAGCCTTCGAGGACGCGCATCGGCTCGACCACGACAGCCCCGAACGCCAGAGCCATCAAGCCAAACGCGACGTAGGCCAGGCGAGTGGCCCGCCGCGTTGCGACCCGGCCCACGGCGTCGAGCGAGACGCGCGCCATGACGCGCTCGAAGTGTAGCCGCGCGAGCTCTTCGGAGCCCACACTCGAGTCGTTCTGCGCACGCAGTGACAGCGCGTGCGCGCGCAAGGCAGACTGTGCGATGGCCGCGTCCACCGGGCGCACGACGGTCTGGATCACGCCTTCCGCGCTGGACAGCCGCCGGCGTCGCTGAACGCGGCGCGCCACGACGAGGCCTGCCACGAGGACGAACGCCAATGCGGCACTCAGCCGTGCCGTGGGGGTGCCAACGCGGCCCAGGTGTGCGGCAGCCACGCCCGCACACAGAAGGGCCGCGAAGGCCACGCGTCGGGCCCTCTGCCCCACGCGCTGCTGCCAGATGGCGGCTAGCCGCGGAACCAGCGTGGTCTCAGTCACGCCCGGAAGCGTACAGGAGCGCGGAGCAGTGACAAGGCGTCGAGATAGGAGCATCCTCGTGGAGGTGACCGATACGGCGGAACGGCTCGGGACGATCCTGCGGTCGCTGCCGGAGCCGGGCCTCAGAGTGGCGTTTCTTCGCGACTACATCGCCGACGGTGATGATGCCAAGCGCGCGCGCGCCCTGGATGGGTTGTGCGAAGCCGGTGCCCGGGCCACTCCCGCGGCGCGCGGGCCGATGCTCGCGGTGGTGATGCTGTTCGCGCAGATGGGCGATCATCCGGTGCTCGACCGCCTGGGTGCGCGTGCGGTGGCGCTCGGATTGGTCAGCCTTGGCCGCTTGTTGCGTCGCGCCCCCCAGCTGTCGGAGCCGGAAGGCGTGGCGCGCGTGCCCGACTACGGTGCAGGGCGCGAGCTCTCCCTCGGGGAGCGCAAGTCGCTGGCGCGTAGACCCAACCGAGCAAAGCTCGACCGCCTACTTTCCGATCCGCATCCGGCCGTGATTGCACAGCTCCTGCAAAACCCCCGGCTCACCGAGGACGACCTCGTGCGAATGGCGGCTCGCAGGCCTGGTAGTGCGGAGATACAGCGCGCCATCGCCCAGAGTCCCTGGCTGTGCCGGGCGCGAGTGCGCATGGCTCTCATTCAGCACCCGGTGACACCTTCGTCGATCTATGTCCCGCTGCTGGCCGCCTGCACGGTGCCGGAGCTGGTACAAATCTGCGACGGCTCCGAGCCCCTGAGCACCCTCGGCGCAACCGCGCGCGAGCTGCTCGGCTTCCGCTCGATGCGACCCATGCCCCTCGAGCTGCCCCAAGCTGGAGACGCCGAGGGCCTGCGGCTTCACCTCACAGCCCTCAACGACAACGACCGCGAGCTTTAGTGCTCTGTGCCAGCAGTAACAATCGTACTTCTGGCAACGTTGGCTGCGCCAGCGCGCCGAGCACTAGCCTTATTCCATCGGGGAGCGCAGCTCGCGCCCGGCTGGAGTCCCCCTTCGGGGATCACGAAGCGCGTAATCCAGCGGGGCCCCACCGTCAGATTCTGGGGCCCCAGCCCAAAACGATTACAACTTCTGAGACACAACTAGAGTCGGCCCGCCCATCCACGGCGAACGTGATGCCGCACATCGTCCCACGAGCGCCCGGAGCCCAGGGTGTCCCAGTCGCTCTCCAGCTGCTTTTCGAGGTCGTCGTCCCACGGCGAGGTGCCGCCAAACTGCTCGCGCGCACCGTAGCCATAACGCAGTGCAGGCTCCGCGCTGTCCCAGCTCTCGCGGGGCAGCGTATCCTCGTCCTCCAGATCGTCGTCGGGGTTGGGCACCTGCGCGGGTGGTAGCTCCTGTTTTCCGAGCGCCTGACGCAGCGTATCGCTAGCGCCCTGGTTGAGCTCCGTGCCGCCGTCGCTGAAGTCGGCTTTGGTTTGCTCCCAATCGCGGCGCAGCGCTTCCTTGGCCCGCTCCCACGCGGACGTGTGCTTCTCGTCCCACCAGCTCGGGGTCTTTGCCTGTGTTTGGGATGTGTTCACGGTTTTGCTCTCCGCACCGCGTCGAGCAAGGGCTGTGCCCGAGCGTGCGAGGCGCAAAGAGCCGCCAAAGCCACGATTCCCTGCCTCGGCACGCGGGGCATGTCGCTACGGATGCCACAGTTTTCGACGCGGTGTCGCGCTGGAGCTTCCGGTCATCTACGGCGGATTGGTGCCTGCGGCCAGGGTGACTATGCTCAGGCGCGTGAGCACGAGCAACGTGGACATGGATGCCTATTTCGAGCGTATCGGGTACACGGGTCCGCGGACAGCCAGCCTCGAGACCCTGCGCAGCTTGCACGCGCTGCATCCGGCGCACATCCCGTTCGAGAACCTGTCACCGTTCGCGGGCGCTCCGGTGCCGCTGGACCTTCCAGCGATCGAGCAGAAGCTCGTGCGCGAGCAGCGCGGCGGCTACTGCTTCGAGCACAATCTACTGTTCTTGAAGGTGCTGACAACACTCGGCTTCAAGGCGTGGGGACTGCAGGCGCGCGTGCTCTGGAATCGGCCCGACGACGCCATCACCGCTCGCGGCCACATGCTCCTGCACGTCGAAGCTGACGGCCAGTGGTACCTGGCCGATGTCGGTTTCGGCGGCCAAACGTTGACGACGCCGCTGCGGCTCGAGACGGGAGTAGCGCAGCCAACGCCGCACGAGCCGTTCCGCCTCGTCGCTGCCAGCGACGGGGACTTTCTCATGCAGTCACAGGTCCAAGAGACGTGGCGGACCCTTTACCGTTTCGACCTCGTGCGCGCCTTCCCGGTCGACTACGAGGTGAGCAACTACTTCTTGTCCACACATCCGAGCTCCCACTTCCGGTTGGGGCTCTTCGTGGCCCGCACCATCGCGGGCCAGCGCCTGGCGCTTGGCGACCGGCGGCTCAGCGTGCACAGACTCGGAGGCACCTCGGAGCAACGAACCTTGCAGAGCCCGCTGGAGATCCGCGACACGCTCGAGCACACCTTCGGCATCCGCGTGCCCGAGACGCCGCAGCTTCAACAGGCGTTCGAGGGATTGTTCAACAAGGCGCAGTGAGCGCCACGCCGATTCGCCCCTGCGGGGGGACGACCGCGCGACGACGCTAAGCCTCACGGCGTGGCAACGGGCGTGACAGAGGTCACATCGAGCTGCAGATATTGTCCGTTGAACGGCGCCGGCGCGGGCACGATCCCGGGCGGTACGAGCGGTGCACACGTGCTCGCCGCAGTGTCGCGGCAGTTGCGGATCATGCGGCAATCCCTGTCCTGCGCCGTCAGCTGAAGCGTGGCGCCTGCCTGCACGCGAATCGTCTTATGGTGATTCAACAACACCACGGAGTAGATCTCGCCCGGTCCCGCGTTGAAGTAGTAGACAGCCGCCGGTGCCGAGACCGACAAGCTGTAGCTATTGAACGTCGAGGCGGACGGCGCACCGCCCACGTAAAAGTAATCGCCCCGGTCCTGGCCGCCCTGGTAGATCTTGGTTTCCACGACGCCGTGTATGTGCAGGGTGACGTCATAGATCATTCCCGGGGGCCCGCCAAAAACGATGCGGCGGTTCACCGGCAAGTACGGCGCCGTCGCAGTGCTCGGGCAGGTCGCGGTGCCCGTTGGATAGTCCCAGCAAACGTTCGCGCTCTCCGATACCGCGTCGCAGGGCAGCTCCAGACGCTGGCCGTCTAGCGTCGCCGCAGGATGGTCGCAGCCGACGCCGCCGCACACACTCGGCGCCGCACAGCTCTGACCACAGGCACCGCAATGCGTAGCGGTGGTCAGCGCGCTCTCGCAGCCTGCCGTGGCATTGCAATCGCCAAAGCCGGCGCGGCCGCGCGCGACCGTGCAGACCCCGGCCACACACGCCGCCTCGGCGTTTGGCAGCGCGCACACGCTGCCGCAACGGCCGCAGTTGTTCGCATCCGTTTGCAGGTCCGCGGATGTGCCATTGCAGTCAGGCGCTCCAGCCGCGCCGGACTCGCCGCCTGCCGCACCCGGCTCGTTTTCGGCACCAGCAGCCCCGCCGGGGTCGACAGCGACCGGGCCGCTACCGCCCGTCGCGGGGCTTCCACCGCGGCCTTCACCCGCCATCCCCGCATCGCCGACTCCACCTGTGCTCGGCGGCTCGATTGCCAGGCCACCCGCTGCCGCCCAGCCCCCTGCTCCGACGCCACCTGCCGCTGCGCGACCGCCCGCGCCTGAAGCGGGCGACACGCCGCCGCCTTCCGCGGAGTCACCCAGGAAGTCGGCATCCGAAGGACCAACCAAGCTGCAACCACCGAACGACAGGACGCAAACAAACGAGATACGAAGCGTAAGGCGGCGGACGGTCGACATTCAGCCTCTAGGGTTGCGATGAACAGGGCGGGTGGGGCGGGAGCCGCGGGCAAACCCTGCCGAGCACTTGCTGGCAGTTGCAGCAAGCCGCGTGCCCGCGAGGCTCGCCGTGGCGCAGCGCCCAAAATCGAGGCTGTTTGCACGGGCGTGGGCACGCGGGCACCCGAGGCGGGCCTCGGCGCAACCTGACGCTGCCAACTGCCGGTTGGCGCTCGCCAGAGCCCGGGTTCAGCCCTGCAAATCAGAAGCGAGAGCCCCAAGCCTCAGGAGCGCCGCAGCAGTCAGCCCTCTTCGTCCTCGTCGGATGCAAAAGTGAACAAGGCGCCGATGCTCACCTTGGCAGCGCACTCCTCGCACAGGGGCGGCTCCTCGTAGCGAACCTCGTCGCCGCGCGACCAGATGAAGAGACCGGCACCTGCGGGTCGACCCTCGAAGCGCTCGTCGCAGACGTCGCAGACGTAGCCCTGCGCCCCGCGATGCTCGGGGGCCGAGAGCGCGCTTGCGCCTTGGGAATCGGGGCGATCCGTCGATTGGACGATAGGAGGCCGCATCGCGCGCAAGTATAGCCACTTGGGGAAAGCCTCGTCCACCCTATCGGCCGCGTGGCCGCCAGAAACTCGCCGCAATCCGCGCACCTGAGGGTGGCTTCAACTCAAGCAGCGGCTGGCTGGGGGGCGTCTCCGGAGGGGCCGTCGCTCGGGGGCACGGCTCCGGGCGCGCTGATTCCGCAGGCTTTGGCCAACACCTCGACGACGGCGAGGTTTTGCACCTCTTCCTCGCGTGACTGACTCTTGATGCCCTCCCGAACCATGGTCATGCAGAACGGGCAGGCCGTCGCCAGCGTCGTGGCGCCGGTGTCGAGCAGCTGCAAAGTCCGCTTCACGTTGATGCGGTCCTTGTTTTGCTCCTCCATCCACATCTGCGCGCCGCCCGCCCCGCAGCAGAGGCCCTTCTTCTAGCGCCAGCGCTCGTCCACCTCCACGAGCTCGATGCCTTCGAGGCGCTTCAGAATGTCGCGGGGCGACTCGAAGATGTCGTTGTAGCGGCCG
>DASQDA010001138.1:0-8376 GCA_035634435.1 Polyangiaceae bacterium | reverse complement strand
GGAGGACATTCAGAAGGCGCTGGCTGTCGCACGGGACGCAGAGGTTCCCATTACGCCTCGCGCGGCGGGCACGGGGCGCACGGGCGGGGCGGTGCCGGTCGCGGGCGGGCTGGTGCTCGCGACGCTGGGGCTGAACGCGATCAAGGACATCGACCGTCGCGAGGGCATCGCAGTGGTGCAGCCTGGTGTCGTGCTGTCGGATCTGCACGCCGCCGTCGAAGCGGAAGGTTGGTTTTACCCGCCCGACCCGAACTCGCTCGCGACGTGTGCCATCGGCGGTAACGTGGCGGAGAACGCGGGCGGCCCGCGCGCTTTCAAATACGGCGTGACGCGCGATTACGTGCTCGGCCTCGAGGTGCTGCTGATGGGCGGCCAGCGTATCCGCTGCGGGCGGCGCACGCTCAAAGGGGTGACCGGTTACGATGTGACGGCGCTGCTGGTCGGCAGCGAGGGAACGCTGGGGGTGTTCAGCGAGATCACGCTCCGGCTCATTCCCAAGCCGGAGGCAGTGATGACGCTCCTGGCGCTCTTTCCCGACGTACATGCCGCTTGTGCCTGTGTCGCCGAAATGACGAGCCGCGGCTTGGTGCCGCGCTGCATCGAGCTCTTGGACGCTTCCACGCTGCAAGCCATGCGCGATGCTGGCAACCCAATCGACCCGCGCGCGGGTGCGATGTTGCTGATGGAGATCGACGGCGCGCTCCCCGAGTGTGAACGTCTGGCCGAACGCATCGGTGTTGCTTGTGATGCGGCGCGCGCGCTGGAGGTGTTGGTCGCGCAGGACCCTGCGCAACGGGATAGGCTGTGGGGTGCGCGCCGGCAGATGAGCCACGCCGTTCGCCGGTTGTCGAAGCACAAGCTGAGCGAGGATATCGTCGTCCCACGCCAACGTATTGGCGTCTTGCTCGACAAAGTTGCAGCAACTAGCGAGCGGACGGGGGTGCGCTGTCTGACGTATGGCCACGCGGGCGACGGCAATCTTCACGTCAACTTCCTGTGGAACGAGCCGGAGGAGCTAGCTGCCGTCGAGGTCGCCATCGAGCAGCTCTTCCGCGACGTGGTGGAGCTCGGCGGCACGTTGAGCGGGGAACACGGGATCGGCGTCCTGAAAGCGCCCTACCTGCCGCTGGAGCAATCGGCGGAGCTCATCGCCTTGCAGAGGGATCTGAAACGCGTCTTCGATCCGCAGAACTTGCTCAATCCCGGTAAGATATTCCCTCCGGCCGGTCACAAGGCGTGCTGACCGAACGACAATCCTGTAGAACGTCGCGCGCCTTTGCTTCTCGCTCTCATCGTCGCCACTTCGGCCGTCTTTCTGGGGCTAATCCTCGGCCTCTTGCCGGTCGTGAGCCGACGTGCGCTCGGGCCCCTGCGCACCTTGGCGGTGTCGGCGGTGGTGGTCGTGGTGTTCGTCCATCTGTTACCGGAGGCGCTCGAGGCGCTCGGCTACCCGGCTCTGCTGCTGTTTGCTGCGGCCCTGGCGGCGCCACATTGGCTCTCCGGCTCGCTGCGCGGCAGGCTGGTGCACGCCGATGCTTCGCAGCGCATCGGCCTGGAGCTGGGCTTTTGGGGGTTGGTGTTGCACCACGTGGGCGACGGCGTGGCGCTCGGCGCGTACTCGCGCGTCGATGAGCAAACCGGACATTCACACATCGACGTGCTCCTGGCGCTGGTGCTGCACACCGTTCCCCTGGTAGCGGTCGTGTCCGCCGGCTACGCGCGGGCGCGCGGAGCACGCAGCGCTTTGTTGCGCGCCATGCTGCTCGCGGCCGCGAGCGTCGGCGGAATCTTCGCGGCCCGGCTCGTGCCGCAAAGCACCATGCACAGTGCCCAGGCGTGGATCGCCGCGGCCGTTGGCGGCCTGTTGCTGCATGGCATGACCCACGATCTGGGCGAAGATTTGCCCACGACTGCCGCCAGCAGGATGGGCGACCTTGCCGCAGCGCTCGCGGGGGCAGCTTTCGGCTGGCTGGGCGCGCAGCTCGACGTGCATCAGGAGCTGCACGAGCTGCACGAGCACGCGGGCTTCGGCGTGAGCTTGCTGCGTGTGTTCATGCGTCTGGCGCTGCCACTCACCCTGGGCCTGTTGGTCGGAGCGGCGTGGTTGCAGTTGCTCCGCCGACGCGGGAAGGGCGCGTGGCTGAGCGGAACGGCCGAGCAGCGCGGCGCCTTGCCTGCTCCGGAGCCCTTCTTGTTGACTGTCGTTCACCTCGGGTTCCTCGCAGCCTTGCTGGTAGAATTGCTCACCGTAGTGTCGCTCGTGTGGCAGCGCCGGCTCGTGCCCGCAGCGGCGCCGAGGCCGGTGGCGGTGCCGCTGCGTGAGCAAACTTATTGGTCGGCTTTGAAGGAGCGTGTCGACGAGGTGGCCGTGTGGGCCCTGGTCATCGCCCTGTTGGCGGCAGTGATGGACGCCGGTTTGCCGTCAGGCGCGCTCTCCGGCCTGCACCGCGGCATCGCGCTGGCGCTGGTCGTGCTGTTTGCGCTCAGTCTGCCCATGCACGTCGCCGCGGCCCCAATCTTGGCCCTTTCGCTGAGGGATCACGGGCTACCGACGTCGGCTGTGCTGCTGTTGGTCCTGATGACGCCGCTCGCGCTTGGGTTCGATCGCGGCAAGCGCTTCGCACTGCTGGCGCTGTCGTTCGCCGTCGCGCTCGTGATGGATCGCATGCTGCACTTGACGCCACTCGTGCCCGACGCACGCCTCGCCTGGGTGTGCGGAGCGGTGCTGCTTGGGCTGGTCACGGCGCGCGTGTACCAGCTGGGCTTGCGCGGCTGGCTCCTGCCGCTGGTGCGACAGCACTAAGCTCCGTCGTAGCGGCTCCGACCGCCAGCTGTCAGCGCAGCACGATAGCCATCGGTAGCGCAACCAGCACGTGCTCGTCGTGCAGGGCAGCCAGCGTGCCGGCATGCACACGCAGCGCCGCCGGCAGCTCACGCAAAAACCCGTGCTCCTGCTCGAAGCGCGTGAGCGCCTCCCGGATCTGGCTTTCGCTCGCTCCTTCGCTCAAGAACAACTGCTCGAGCAGGCTCTCGCGCGGGCCCTCCACCGTCACCGGGATGTCGCGCTCCAGCCCCGACAGCTTGCGCGCCACGTCCAGAGCCTTGGAAAGCCCGCCAAGCTCGTCGACGAGCCCGCGCTCCTTGCCTTGATCGCCGCTCCAGATGCGTCCTTCGGCGCTCGCGCGCACGGCTTGTTCCGGCATCCTGCGGCCTTCGACGATGCGCGCGATGAACAGGTCGTAAATGCTCTGCATGTTCGAGCGCACGCGGTCGCGGGTCGCGTCGTCCCAGGCCTTGAACGGCGAAAGATACGCGGCGCGTTCGGCGGCCCCAGGGTGCGGGCTCGCCGGAATCGAAAAGCTGTTGATCCCCAGCTCCTGCAGGGCCGGTCCGATCACGATCTTGCCGCCGAACACGCCAATGGAACCGACGATGCTGGTGCGCTCGGCCACGATGCGGTTGGCACCCGCAGCGATGTAGTAGCCGCCGCTCGCAGCCATCCCGCCTACCGAAGCCACGACGATCTTCTTCTTTCGGAGCTCCATCAGCTCGTGCCAGATCAGGTCGCTCGCCAAGGGTGAGCCGCCGGGTGAGTCGATGCGCAGGACGACCGCCTTGACGGAGTCGTCCTGACGCAGCCGCTTGAGCGTGCGGTTGAGCGACTTTGCCGTGATGCCGCCGCTGTCGAGCGGTCCACCTGCTTCCATGCCAATGGCGCCCTCCGCGGGCACGACCACCAGACGCGGCCGCCCCGAGCTGTCGCCGTCAGCGCCGGACAAGAGGCGAACGAGCTCACCGAAATCGAAGCCGCTACCTTGCTCGCTGCGCGGCCCGAAACGCACGCCCACGAGCTCGGTTTTCCCGAGGCGCCGAGCTTCAGCTAGCGCCTGCGAGTCGAAGCCTATTGCGTCGACCAGCCCGGCAGCTTTCGCCTCGCTCGGGCTGTAGGGCCCCTGTTCCAGCTTCTCCCGGATGCCCTGACCGGGCCTGCCCTGTTCGGCCCCGGAAAGCCAAGCCTCGCGGATGGAGCCGAAGGTGGAGCTGAACGACTCGATGGTCGCCTCACTCGGTCCCTCGCGCAGCAGCGGCTCGGCGCCGCCCTTGTATTTGCCCATCGACAGGAAGTCGACCCCGATCTTCAGCTTGTCGAGCAGCCCCTTCAAGTAGACGAGCTCTGCGGCGATTCCGACGGTGTCGACGTTGCCGGCGGCGCTCAGCCAGATCCGCGTGCAGCCGCGAGCGACCAGCCAGCTGCTGGCATTGCTGTATTCGTGCGCGTGGCAGACGACCGGCAGCTTCTTGTCGCGGAAACGGGCCAGCAAGGCCCCGAGCTCCTCGGCGCGCGCGTAGTCCAGCTTCTCGTTTTCGAGCCGCACGAAGACAGCAGCCGTGAGCGGGTCATCGACGGCGCGCTCGAGCGACCTCACCAAGCCGGCGTAGGTGCGGGTGGCGGGTAGCTGAAACAGGCCCGGGCCGGTGGTCTCCGGTGCGCCGCTGGCGAGATCGATCTCGACGACCCGGCGATCCTTGGGGCCGGGCACCGGCTCCTGGTCGGGCGCGTTGTCCTGTCTCGGACGAGGCGTACACGCAACGAGTAGGCACAGCCCCCACGCGGCAAGCCGCTTCACTGGTTCTCCGACGCGCCGTTGCTGTCGTCAGTGGCCGGGGGGTCCTCGTACGGGTTGTCGCCTGTGGGCACTTCGGTTGCTTGCTCCGATTCCGTGTTGTCGACCCCTGCGCTGGGGTCCGCAGGGCGCTCGCCTGCGGCTTCCGCTTGCGCGATGCGTGATGCGGCGCGACGGCCGTAGTCCGTCCGGGGGCCCGTTTGCTCCAGCACCCGGCGATACAGGGCGAGCGCAGCGCTGCGCTCGCCAGTCTCCCACTTGTGATCCTCGTTGGCCACGAGGGCGGGGAGGTAGGAGGGATTCTGCTCCAGCACGCGTTCGTACATTCGATTCGCGGTGGCGGGGTCATTGCGGCGGCGGGCGATGTCGCCAAGCCCGGCGAGGGCCTCGGTATTCGCGGGCTGTTGCGCCAAGACTTGCTCGAAGAGACGCTGGGATTGAGGCAGGTCGCCGCTGCGCAAGGCCTTGGTGGCGTCCGCCAACAAACGCCTGAAGTCCACGACCGGCGCGCGCGCGTAGCTCGGAGGCGCTGGGGGCGGAGCGGCACTCCCAGCGACTCGCGCCGCGCCGGCGGCTGCAGCCGGCCGGGCTCCACGCTGGCGACGCACGAAGCTTTTCAGCTCGTCTATCAGGAGCGCACCCTTCGAACGCGCATCGAGCTTCGCGAGCTCTGCCTCCGCCTCGGTCAAGCGTCCTGCGTTGCTCAGCGCGTAAATCAACGCGACGTGCGCCCTGCCAGGCGTCGTCTCGGCCGAGCTGGCGTTCTGCAAGCGCTCGACGATGCTCGGCCAGCTGGGATTCTGCTCAGCCATGTCCAGCGCCGAGAGCACGTAGGCGTTCTTTGGATCGGCCGCCTTCATCGCGATGGGCTTGATCCACTCGCGGGCTTCATCGGCCTCGCCGCTCAGGCGCAGCGCGTCGACGCGCGCCCGCAACACGACCATGTCTTCGGGGGCGACGGCGAAGGCAGCATCGGCGGCGCGCCGCGCCTTGCCGACGCGCACCCCGAGCTCGCGACGCGTTGCCTGCACCAGCTCGCTGATGGCGGGATCGAGCAAGCGCAGCTTCAGCCAGGCCACGTCCGCACGCAGCGTTTCCAGACGTGCCAACGCGGCCAGCACCGTTGCATCCTTATCGGCCAACCCGCTGGCCTTCAACAGCGGCTCACTGGCGCTCTCGAGGTCACCCTCCTCGATCAAGCGGTTGCCCTCGTGCACGAGCTCCGCGACGCGCACGTTGCTGGTCGCGTTGGCCTCCGCGGTGGGCGACGTCGTTTCGATCAGGTATTGCCGGCCAATGGTCGCCCCCAGGAGCGCCAGCACGCCGCAGAGGACGAGCGCGGCGATCCAACGTGAGCGCGCGCGGCGCGCGGTGTCTCGATGATCGTCGAGCGGCAGCTCGTCGTACGAATGCAGATCGGGCCGCGCCGACGAAATGGGCGCATTCAAGAACGGGCTGCTGGCGCGCGGGCTCGAACGCGGAGCCGGCGTCATTACCAGCTCGCGCGCCAGCTCGGGCTGGCTGCGGCGGCTGGCTGGCGACACCCCAGGCTCGAGCGGCGTGGCCGCCGGGGGAGGCGCCACCAGCGCGCTGGGCAGCTGCGCGGAGCGCTCGCCGGGCGCGATTGGCTGCACGGGCGGCATTGGCGGAGTCAGGAGCCTCGGCTCAGGCCCGGGCGGCGTATCGACGCGATGGAAAGGCTTGGGCGCGACGGGCGCCTCGGGCTGCTTGAGGACACTCTGCACCGGCCACAGCTCGGCGCTGCTGGCGGGCGGGGCGCCCGAAGCGTGCCGCAGACTTTCTGCTGCTTCATCGCTGGCGAAGAAGTTTGCTTCGGCGGTGTTCTCGGCCAGGTCCGCCTCCGGCGTCCCTGCGGCTGCCGGTGGGGCCACCCCGAACAACGTGCGCTGGCGGTTGTTTTGCGGTCCGCGGAAGAACGGAGCAAGCTCGGGGATCGCCGCGAGCGGTCGTCCTGCGCCGTCGCCGCGCGACAGTAGATCATCGGCTTGCACGCGCTGCTCCGTGATCGCGCGTTGCAGCTCGCTGAGCGTATTGAAGATCAGCTCGCGACCCGCAGCTGAGCGTGCCACCCAGCGCTCGGGTACGCTGGCCGCAGCGCTTGCTGGAAACACCTTGAATTGAAATCCACACTGCGTGCAGCGAACCGTGGTGCCGCGCTCGGAGATGAGCGTGTCATCGAAATCGTACTCGGTCGCGCAGCGATTACAGCGTACGTCCATCAGCGGTCCGAGGGCGAAGCCTGCGTTTTTCCGCGGTGCAGCCGCTCGAGGCCACACGGTAGAAAGTTTGGCAAGGTCACCAGGCAAGACGCCGTGGCGGAACGCACAGAGTGAAACATGGCGCCGCGAAAGGTAGCATCAGTGCCCAACGCTTTGCGACCTCTGCCGCCGAATCGCGAGCGGGATTGCTGCAGCGTGCCCACAGGGCGTGTTTGCACCCGATGTTTTTGTGTCACAAGGCGTTGAATATTGTCTAATCTGACCGCGCGCAGACGGAGCGTCCGCGGCTGTGCTCAGGGAGAGGCCGTATGCAGCGAGTCCTGGTCTTGGTCTGGCTTTCAGCCGCAGCGGCCCTGCTTTCGGGTTGCCCTTTCGAGTCGAACGACGATCAAAGTTGCTCCAAAGACTCCGATTGCGGTCCCGACTTCGCCTGCGACGTGCCCACCGGGCTCTGCGGTCTCGCTCCAAGCTGCAGCCAGCCTTCCCAATGCGGCGCTGGTGAAACGTGCTCCCGCGCAGGCACTTGTCAGGTTGGCGATTGTAGCTGGGCAGACGTGGGCTGTGTCCAGGGTTGGGCCTGTTCGGCTGACACTGGACGATGGGAATGTCTGCCCACCGATGGGGCTGCGGGGGCAGGGGCGAACGGAGACGCCGGCGAAGGCGGAAGCACGAGCCGCGCCGGGTCTGCTGGCGAGCTCGACAGCGGTAGGGCTGGCAGTGGCGGCGCTACTTGATAACGCGCAAATAGGGAGGCAGCTCGCGTTTGCGCTTGTCGCCTGCGTCGCCACCGTCAGAAGCACGCGCTCCCGCGATGGTCGCGTCTGTGGGCTTGCGTGCCAGGGCCGCCGGAGCAGGCAAGGCCGTCGGCGGCTGCTTGGCGGGCTCAGGCGCAGCCGCGGGTCGGGCCTTGAGCTTCGGCACATTCTTGGGCGCAGCCTTCTTGGTTGGCTCCGTTTTGGCCTTGCGCTCACGCTTCTTTTTGGGAGCCTTCGAGGCCGCTGCCACGGGCTCGTCGGAAGCCGAAGGAACGGCCTTGAGCTTGGGCTTCTCCGGTTTCACCTGTTGCTGCGCGGCCTGGGCTGCCACCTCCTTCGGCACATCGTCGGGCCAGACCATGCCGCGACCGTTGTCGCCGACCAGAGCGAAGACGGCGCTCCACGGGATCGAGCAGGCGTGCGGGGAGCGATTGAAGCTCAACGTACACGAAATGCCCTCGTCGCTGACGTCCAGGTCAGGGATCGGGATGGCCATCCTGAGCCCGATCTGCAAAACGAGCTGAGGCTGCTTCTTGAACCATGCGGGCACGCGCACCGAGTCGGAGCGTGGATCGAGATGCACGTACACGGTCGACTGCTCGAGCAAGGCGAGTGCGACGTCCTTTTTCGGCGGCAGCCGGGGTGGCGGAGCCATGAGCCCTTCTCAATAGCGCCCTCGGCGGCAGAAAACCAGATCTCCGGGTTCGGCTTCGCCGTTCGTGGCTACACTGCGCGTTTCGGCCGGGCGAGATGCGC
>DASQDA010001137.1:0-4493 GCA_035634435.1 Polyangiaceae bacterium | reverse complement strand
CTGGCGCGCGCATCGTGGAGATCGCGATTCGCTCACCGGAAGGTGATCGCGTACCCGAGAATGACCGTCGCATTTTGACGTTTGCCGTCGCGCGCGAGCGGGTTCGGCTGCTGCATGTGGCGGGTCGACCCACTTACGACGTGCGCTCGTTGCGCCGATGGCTGAAGAGCAACGAGTCGGTGGACCTGGTCGCCTTTTTCATCCTGCGCACCAGGCAAAGCAATCCGATGACGAGCGACGACTCGGAGGAGCTGGCGCTGATCCCGTTTCCCGTCAACGAGCTGTTTACCGAGCATCTGCCCAGCTTCGACGCGGTGGTGCTGCAAGACATCGACGCGGTTACGTACGAGCTCGCGCAGTACTTGCCTGCCCTCGAGCGCTACGTGCGCTCCGGCGGCGGTATCATCATGGTGGGTGGCCCCTCGGCGTTCGCCGGCGGCGGCTACGCGCGTTCATCGCTGGAGCGCGTGTTGCCTACCGAAATCGGAAACCCAGAGCGGCCCTTCGATCTGGCCGAGTTCGTGCCCCGTTATACCTACCCCGGTCGCGGCGCGCCCGTGCTCCGACCGTTGCGCGACCTCGTGGGCGACGATCTGCCGCGGATGGTCGGCGCCAATACGCTGGGCGCGCCCCGCGATGGTGCGATCGTGCTGTGGGAGCATGCAGACCGACGCACGGGCAGCATGCCAATGCCGGTGCTGGCGCTGGGCGACGCTGGCGACGGCCGCGCTATCTCGCTGGCCGTCGACGGCACGCATCAGCTCGCGTTCAGCGAGTTCGCGGAACGGACGGCGGGGCGTGCCTACGGTGCCTTCTGGGACGGCTTGCTCGGCTGGTTGATGCGCGATCCCCGCTACGAAGCCGCGCGCGTGGAGCTCATTGGACCGTGCATCGCTGGTGAGAGCGCACGGTTGCGCTTGACCCGTTTACCCGGTACCGAAGGCGACCTCGATCTGGAGGTGGAGCCGCTGGGAACCGCGTCAGCCACGAAGCTTGCCAGGAAAGTGCCCGTGCCGGGCTCGGGTGTCGTCGAGGTCGATATCGGCAAGCTGGAAGCCGGCGGCTACACGGCGCGCGCGCGGGTCGGGCGAGCGCCAGCCACGCGTTTCGACTTCGCCTGCGAACGCGGCGGAAGCTCGTGGAGTGACACGCGCCCCGACGTCGATCGACTTCAGCGCATCGCGCGCGTCAGTCAAGGTCAGGCGGTCACACGCGAGCGGGTCGGCGCGTTGCCGCTCCCGCCACCCATGGAGGTGGCCGTGCAGCGCGAGGTTGCGCCGCTCCTGCCGGCATGGGCCTGGACGATCGCCGCTGCGGTAGCTCTTGGCTGGCACTGGATCGAGCGACGCAGGGGAGGGCTGGCCTGAGCGCGCAGGTACCGGGCGTCGTTCGCCGCGCGCTTGTGGGGGGCTGCCGTCCGGTGTAGTAGTCGCGGCGCATGCGCGGGTCGCAGCTGCGGCGTAGGCTACTGGCGGTCGCGCTGCTCGCCCATTTCAGCGTGCTGGTGCTCGCGGCCCTGCCCGCCTCACGCTTCGTCGAAGCGCTGTACCCGCTGTACGGCTGGTATATTCGCGTGAGTGGTCAGGGGCAAAACTGGGCGATGTACCAGTACCCCGCACGCGACGACAGCGACTTCGAGCTCATCGCCCGGTTTCCCGACGGTCACGAGGAACGACCCTGGGGGCTCGCTCCAGACATGCGCTCCCGCGAGCTCTACTTTCTGGAGGCGCTGTTCGTGCAGGGCGATGAGCGGCTGGGTAACCGATTCCTCGAAGTGCTGCGGCAGCGCTGGGATGGCCCTGTGCGTCCAAGCTCGTTGGTCGTGCGCCGCACGCTCACCGGCATCAGTGATTTTCGCAAGGTGCCCGAGGTCGGCACTCGCAGTGGGAGCCGCTCAGTGCGAGAGATCGAGCGCAGGTGGTGAGCGCCCTTGCAAGCGCGTGGCGGGCCTGGGAACGCTTCTTGTTCGCCAGCAACGATGCCGCCACCCTGGCTGTCCTGCGCATTGTTTTCGGCGCTTACCTGTTCTTCTACTATGTCGATTTGCTGCCATTCCTGCAGCTGAACCACTTCCCGCCAGCGCTGCTGACCCCGCAGTCGTTGCAGGAGCTGCCCGCCTGGGTGCTGTTCAAGTACGTGCGCCATGGCACCTTCGAGCGGACGGCCGTCTACGCTCTGACGTTGTTGTCCGCGCTGGCGCTCGCGGCCGGCTTGCAAACGCGCGTTGCGGCACTCATGTGCTGGCTGCTCAACCAGGCCTGGATGTCCATGCCAGCTGGCAGGAACAGCGGCGATAACGCGGTGTCCGTCGCCTGCTTTCTGTTCCTCGTCGTCGCCTTCAGCGGACACGCGGCCCGGGTCTACTCCTGCGACGCCGCTCTGCGACGAGCGCGCGTGGACGCGCGGATCCCGAGCTGGCCCTTGCGGCTGTTCCAGGTGCAGCTCGCGCTGATCTATTTCTTCTCGGGATTCCACAAGCTCGCTGCGCCCGATTGGTATACGGGTGAGGCGCTCTTCTACGTTGCTCAACAGCGTGGTTGGGCGCGCGGCGACTGGACGGGACTCACGCACCCGCTGCTCGTCGGCGGCCTGAGCTACGGCACGCTCTTCTTCGAGCTCTTGATCTTCCCGGTGCTCGTTTGGAACCGTGCGCTGCGGCCCTACATTCTCGGGGCAGGCTTGCTCTTTCACGTGGGTATCGCCGCCAGCATGCGTGTCTTCGTCTTCGGCGAGATCATGCCGCTGCTCTACCTGGCGTTCTTGAGCACGCGACCCTGGGTGGTCCAGCTAGGTCGGCTTCCCTTGCTCAGACGTTTGCGTCGAACGCGGCCCTCCGCAGCAGCCATACCGGCGGCTGCCGCGGAGTAACCACTCTCGTTGTCCGTGTATCGAGCCGCCGAGTCAATCGACTCAACACAACCGCTGTCGGTGCTCAGTCGTAATACTCGTGGCCTAGGTGCGTGATGAGCTCTTCGCCCATCATCCAACGCAGCGTGTTCTTGAGCTTCATCGACTGGATGAAGAGGTCATGCTCCGGATAGAGCCCCGCCGCCGTCATTGGCGTCTTGTAGTAGAAGCTCAGCCACTCCTGCACGCCGCGGAAGCCGGCGCGCTGACCGAGGTCCATGAACAACGCGAGATCGAGCACCAACGGAGCTGCCAGGATCGAATCTCGACACAGGAAGTCCACCTTGATCTGCATGGGATAATTCAGCCATCCGAAGATATCGATATTGTCCCACCCCTCCTTCGCGTCGCCGCGCGGAGGGTAATAGTTGATGCGCACCTTGTGATAGAGATCGCCGTACAGCTCGGGATAGGTTTCCGGCTGCAGGATGTCCTCGAGCACGCCCAGCTTGCTGACTTCCTTCGACTTGAAGTTGTCGGGGTCGTCGAGCACCTCGCCGTCGCGATTGCCCAGGATGTTGGTGCTGAACCAGCCGCTCATGCCCAGCATGCGCGCCTTGAACCCTGGCGCCAGAATGGTCTTCATCAAGGTCTGGCCGGTTTTGAAATCCTTGCCCGACGTCGGCGTTTGAGTCTCGCGCGCCAGATCGTGCATGGAGGGAAAGTCGCCGGTCAGGTTCGGCGCCCCGTTGGCAAAAGGAACGCCTTCCTTGAGCAATGCCCAGGCGTAGATCATCGAGTTGGAGATGGTGGGGTCGTTGGCCAGTAGGCCCTTCTCGAACGACGCAATCGACTGGTGCACCTCACCTGCTTGCAGGTAGATTTCCGTCGAGCCGCACCACACCGCCACGGCTCGTGAGCAGCCGTTCTCCTTGATGAACCGGCGCACGTCCTCGCGCAGCGCTTCGACCATCTCGGCCTTGTTGGCAGCCTTCTTCACGTTGGTGCCGCTCAGCCGCTTGACGTACTCGGGAGAGAACACCGCGCTCATCGGCTTGATGGCGGAGAGCTCGTCGCGCACGGGATCGAGATGGCGCGACTCGAGCACCTTCGCGTTCACGGCCGCCTCGTAGGCGTTGTCCTCGAACAGGTCCCATCCGCCGAACACCAGATCCTCTAGCCGGGCGAGGGGAGCGAACTCGGAAATCTTCGGCGAACGATTGTCGGTTCGCTTACCCAGACGAATGGTTCCGGTTTGAGTGAGCGAGCCAATCGGACGCGCCAGACCGCGTCGCGCGAGCAAGCAGCCCGCGATGAAGGTCGTTGACACGGCGCCGAGCCCGGGCAGGAGAATGCCCAGCTTGCCTTGAGGAGTTTCGAGCTTTTGAGGTCGTTGCATGACGCGCGCCGTGCTAGCAAGCGACGTGCCTGCGGGCAATACGCCGGCTGCGAAACAATGAATTATGATGCTGCAGTCATTCTCGTTGCGGGCGTGGGTACACGTTTACGCCCGCTGACGGCCGATCGTCCCAAAGCCCTCGTTCAGGTGGGCGAGCGCACCATCCTGTTGCGCGCAATCGAGCTGCTTATCGCGCGCGGCATCCGCGAGATCGTGCTGGCGACGGGTTATCGTGAGGACCAGATTC
>DASQDA010001136.1:0-15181 GCA_035634435.1 Polyangiaceae bacterium | reverse complement strand
GGGCATAGCGGTCGTCGTAGGCGTCGCTGTTGCGGGTGTCATGTTCTGCGTCCTTCCGTTGCAGCTTCTTAGTAGTCGGAGCGTTGGGCCGGCACAACGGACGGGACGCCGTGTTTCGCCGTTTCCTCCGGCTTACTGGATGCTCCGCGAGGCTCAGTGGATCCTGACGCGACGCCGGGTGTCGTGGAGTGGACGAACGGGGCGCCTCGCCGCGACGCCCTTTGCACGCTGAGGAGTTCCGCGCCCGCGTTCGGACTGGGCTCTACCCTGTGTCTTCTGACGCAGCCCTCCGACCCCAACGAAGTGCTTCCATGGCGATGCGCAGATGCTGTACGTCGATCTCAACGAGTGCATTCCCTCGGCGCGTGCGTTCCCACATGTCCGGTGGACACCCTCTTCGACGAAGGATCGCTGCCTGCGGACGACCTGCAGACGTCGCCCCACGGCGAGCACACCCTGCAGGTGTTGCTCGAGCGCAGCGACCGGCGTCCTTGCATGAAGAACCGCCTGTAAAAAGCCAGAGATGCCATGTTCATGGGATGGATCGAACCACGACTGGCACGCATCATGTGTCTCAGGCCGGGGGGGGGAACTGAGCCTCGCTTGGGCGCAGACCGCCCGTGCCATAAAACGCAGATCGACCTATTAGGCAAACTTGGGGGGGCTAATTCGTCTTTGCCGGACCCTGCCGTGCAATGCGGCTCCAGCAGCAGACGCGAGAGAGCTCCTCGCTGCATGGCGTGGCGGGCGCTACCAGTATTGGCGATGGCGTGCTCGCTTACCGATTACGTCGTTGAATAGCGACGGCACCCAAGGCCTCGCGCGGCGTGTCGCTGTCCGCGTCACGCGGCGCTCGCCGTTCGAGCAGCACACGAACGGCCTCTGCCTTGCTGTGGACCCCGAGCTTCTCGTAGATCTTCTTCACGTACGTCTGTACCGTGCCCTCCGAGATGCCCAGCTCCCTACCCACCTGGCGGTAGGAGGCACCCGAGCCGAGCACGTCGAGCACGTCCGCTTCTCGCGGACTGAGCCCGAAGCTCGACTGCGGCGCGCGACTTGTCTGAAACGAGCTCAGTACGCGGCGACTGATACCCGGGCTGAGCGGCGAGCCGCCGCCGCCTGCGAGCGCCAGGGCAGCCTCGAGCTCGGCGGTCGAGGAATCCTTCAGAAGGTATCCCGCGGCTCCTGCGCGCAGCGCCCCGAATAGGGCGGCGTCGTCCGCACGCACGGTGAAGGCGACGAGAGGAACGCCAGGGCAACGGCGACCGAGCTCCTGGATCAGCTCCTCGCCCGAGATGTCCGGTAGGCCCAGGTCGATCAAGCCCACCTCGAACTCGAGCCCGCGCTCCACTGCGGCAAGGAGGTCGCGACCTTGCGAAAAGCAGCCCAAGAGTGTGATCCCCGGGATGCTGGAAAGAGCCCGGGACACGCTGCGTAACAGCGCAGCGTTATCGTCGACCAACACCGCTCGCACGCCGCAAGCATATCGAGCAGAATCCCCGGCGCAAGCAGAGGCCGTAGCATTAGGCCCTGCGCACGCTGGATACCGCGCGACCCGGCAGCGCGAGCTACGCTTCGCAGGTCCCTTGCGGGGCGGGGAGACGCCTGAGCATGACCTTCGTCGTTGCCGGAAGCTGCCACGGGTGCCGACACACGGGCTGCGTCGAGGTGTGCCCTGTCGACTCCTTCCACGGCGATGCTCAGATGCTCTACATCCATCCGGGCGAGTGCATCGACTGCGGCGCCGGCGTTCTCCCGTGTGCGGTCGAGGCGATCTATCCGAAGCGTCGCTGCCGAGTCGAAGAGCAGCAGTGGCTCGAACTCAATGCCGTCTAGGGGCCGACATTTCGGAGCGTCGGGTGCGGGAAGGGTGTAGCCTGCAGAGGATGGTGCGTCGGGTGAGGCTGGGGCCCAGGTGGTGCTCGCGGGTGAAGCCCCGGATGGCCGTTCGCACGTCTGGTCGACGCTGGATGACGTCCGTTGCGCTCCTTCTTCCCACGCTCCCTGCATGCTCGGATTCGCAAAGCGTCGTCGGTGAGACTGCGGCGGAAGCGGTCATCTATGGCGACGATGATCGCATGGATGCTTATCTGGTGGAAGACGAGCCCTTGCGCCAGGTTGCATTGCAGAGCACTTTGGCGCTCGTGCGGGAGGACGACGTCCGTCGAGCTCGGGACGGCACGCTCGCCTTCGATACGGTACCACTCGGTCGACGCCAGCTGCTGTGTCCGGGAGAGCGATTCGCGGATCAGCCGACGCTGGCCGCGTGCGCCGGCGTTCTCGTCGACGCCGACCTGTTGCTGACGGCTGCGCACTGCCTCGACCAGCTGCCTTGTGAGCGGCAACTCTGGTCGTTCGACTACGCGCTTTCCGGCCCTGCCGCTCCGATCGTGCTTCGCGAGACCAACTTGTATCGATGTCGAAGGGTGGCGCTGCGGGGTGCGTTCGAGAGCGCTGGCGAACCGGGCTCCGACTACGCCATGGTTCAGCTCAACCGCACCGTTACACCTGAAAGGCTTCCCGCGCGAGCGACCACTTTCGAGATTGCGCCTGAGCAGCAACTGGCGGTGGTGGGCTATCCCAGCGGAACGCCATTGAAGGTCGATCAGGGTGCTTTCGTGCTCGACGCGCGTGCTTCGGAAAGGGACTATTTCGTGCTCGTAGCCGACACGTTCGGCGGGAGCAGCGGCTCGGGAGTGTTCGACGTCGTCGGCAATCTGGTAGGTACTGTCGTGGAGGGCGGCGTTGACTATCTGTACCAGCCGGAGCAGCGCTGTTTCACTGCGCGCCGGATCGACGAACCCGACGTGGGTGCACAGAGCGGGGAACTGGAAGAGCCGAGTGGCTCAGGTGAACGAGCCGTTCATGCCGCAAAGGCAATCGCAGCGCTTTGTCGCACGGGCTGGAGAAGCACCGCGCTGTGCGGCACAGCGGCCATTTGTGGCGACGGGCAGTGTTCGATAGAGGAGCACGACGGGCGCTGTGCTGACGATTGCGTCCGCCTGGATGCGCTTCGTACTCCGAAGAACCAGTCGAGCAGCGGGTGTAGCACGGCAGCGCACGAGCTCACGACGGTCGAGCGCGGCTTGCCAATGGCAACCCTTCTCTTGCTGGTCGCGCCGGCCGCGTTTTTCCGGTGGCACCGGCTGGCGCTGCGTGGACACGACTCCGTGTGAGCCACCAAACAACTTACCATTGCCGAAACGCAGCACGTCCGTCTATTCTGCTTCCCTGGAGGCCACCGAAAGGGCGGGGCCGAGTTTCGAGGAGGAGTGGGATGAAGCAGGCATTGCAGGTGCGCTCGTTTGTCGCTGCTTTGGCGCTGATCGGAGCCAGTGGATGTATCGCAACGACAGAGGAGGAGGGTGGGATTGCCGAACCCGTTGCGACGGGTGACACCGACGCCGGGGGTGTCGAGTTCGACGAGAACGACACTGCAGGTATTGAGATGCATCTCGGGACAGGGCCTGACGCAGCTGGGACTACGCCGAAGCAGTCCTCGGTCTGCGCCCGTTCGCCGTTCGGGCCGGGTTGGGTCAACTGGGGGATGAGCAACCCTTGGGGAGCTGGGTTTTCCGTCAAGCCCGAGACGAGTTGGAGCCTGATCGCTGCGACTCCGCCGGGCCAGGCCTGTGATGGCGTTTACCGAAGGAGCTGGGGCTGTAACGTCGCCCTCAAGGTGCCGGATAGCTGTACCGCCAGCGTGAGCTCGACCGGCAGTGTTTCTTGTTGCTGTAACGCAACGGCCGCAGCACTTGGGCATGTATGTAAGTGGGTGAATCCAACGGCTCGGGACATTGGCTGGCCTGCATGCCCGTTGTGAGCTTGCTGCCATCGTCATGTGGCGATCGTAGCTGGTACTGCATGCCAGTCTGGCGCGGTGGTCCGATAGCCGCGCTGTCTTCGTTGCCCTGAGAAGCACACGAGCTACGCTGCGTGCATGGTTCGGTGCGTTCCGGATGGTTCAATGGGCGGCGGCGCTCCTAGATCAAGGATCGCTGCCGCCTTTTTCAAGGCTGCTTCGCCGCTGAGGGGTTGGCTGTTACTGAGCGTGCTCGCCGCGCCTCCGGTGGTCGTGGAGCTCGTGTTGGCAATACCAGCAACTCCTTTGATCTATATCGCATACGGGGCGGTCGCCGGGTTTATTCAACTCAGCCTGTTGCCCTCGGACAGCCAACGCTTGAGGCTGTTGCAAGTTGCGGCGCTCGCGGCGACACTGGTTGTGCTCCACCTCGTTCCCTGGACCTCGAGAAAGGTATTCTTGGCAGCATACAATCGCATCGAGCCAGGAATGACGATCGAAGCGGCTCATTCTCTGGTCGCCCCACACTCGATTGAGCCGCACCTCCAAACGGGTGAGACGGTCCGTGGCTACAAGCACAGCCGGGCGGCGCGGTTCGATTCGGATATTGGTCTCGTCCACTTCTCGAACGGGCGCGTGACCAGAACTGAGTTCTTGCCGGACTGAGCGGATGGGGGTGAGAGGCGGGCTCGCACCAAGTAGCCCGCGCTACGTATGAACCCCCGGCAGCTCCGCGCTGACTTTACCCTGGTCAGCGCCAAGCTCCGTTTGCGTCGAGCCCATCGTCTTGGCGACCGTCAGCAACACGCGGCTGAGGTTTTCGTTGTTGAAGTTGAGGTGCTGGTCGCCCGCGAGCTTCCCGCCGGCCTTGCCGAGCAAGAGCACAGGCCACTCGGTCTGAGTGTGAGTCTTGCCCCAGGCCGTGCACGAGGTGACGTAGATCAGACTCGCGTCGAGCAGCGAGCCCGCGCCGTGACGCGTGGCGCTGAATTTGGTCAACAGCTCGTTCAAACACTGCATCGTGTACAGCACACCCTTGTTGACGCGAGTCTGCTGGCTCTCATCGCCGGCTTCCTCGTGGCAGATCTTGTTGTGATAGTCCGTGTCCATGCCCGCACCCAGGTGGCGGAAGTAGATGTGCGCGGCCGGCAACGAAAAGATGTAGGTGAGAACGCGGGTCTTTTCGCAGGCCAAGGCCATCGTGGCCAGCTCTACCATGGCGGTATTGACCGCCGGAGGCGCCTCACTCTTGCTATCGATGCCGGCGCTGGGTTTGGCGCGCACGGCGCAGCCTTCGGTAGCAACGCCTGCGGGGCTCTGCAGACGTCGCTCCAGGGCACGCACACCCTCCAGGTGCTGCTCCAGGCGCAGCTTGTCGGCCGCGCCAAGCCGCTGCGAGAGCGCCATCCCGTCGGCGAGCGTAGCGTCGAGAATGCTGCCGCGCACGGCTGCGCGCTTCGCCGCCTGCGCGTCGCCGGCCGGCGTCGGGGGCGTGGTGGCCCCACCGAACAGACGAGTGAAGATCTTCTGCGGATCGAACTCGGGGTACTTCGGCGCGTTCAGCCCCGTGTGGGAGACGGTGTGGAGTGAATTGGGGACGCCGTTTGGAGTGGCTGGCGTCACGCCGATCTCGAGCGACTTGAACGGCGTGTCTTTGCCGATGATGTCGGCGACGATCTGGTCGATGGACTTTGCCGACGCAGAATTCGACTTGAGGGGAGCGCCGGTCGTGGCCGACGCCGAACCAGCCGGGTGCGTGGAGCCCACCGTGATCTTCTGTGCAAGCCCGGATATCACCGTCAAGTGGGACTTGAAGGCGGCCAAGGGCCGCAGCTGCTCGCTGAGCTCCCAGGCCGCGCCGCTGCCCGTTTTGGCTGGCTTCCAGCGGGTCGGCAACACGCCGTTGCCAAAAAACCAGGTGACGTACACCGGCTTCAGCGCGACCCCTGTCTGCGCATAGGCCGTGCCGTTCTGATTCAGCATGGCGTCCAGAAGCGGGAGCGGGATCGCGATGGCCGTCCCGGTTGCCAAGACCCCCCTGAGCAGGGTGCGTCGGTTCAAAGGCTTGCTCAACATCTTCATTGTCGATCTCGTTCCAAGCTCAGGGCTGCGGCGGCGCCACGACCGCGAAGGCCTCGTGGCTGACGATGGCGAGGAGCAGCTCGGGGAACCGCTGCCCACGGGCCGTGAATGCAGCAACGACAGCAGCGAGCACCGACGCGTCTGCGGGCCGCAGCTCGTTGGCCGTCGCGTAGCTATAGTAGCTTCGGACCAGGCAGTCGGTGACGGCAGGGCTCACCGCAAGGGCCGCGCCGAGGGCCTTGGCCCCGGTTACTGGTGTGCCATCGACGTCCCCGCTGGCATCGACTGGCTTGCCATTGTCGAGCGTGCGGTAGCGACCGATCGCATCGAAATTCTCGAGGGTAAATCCGAGCGGATCCATCAGCGCGTGGCACCCGGCGCAGGCTGGCTCGGTCTGATGCTGGGCGAGGCGTTCGCGCCGCGTCAGAACGACTCCGGCGGGCGGATCCTCCAGCATGGTGTCCACGTCGGGCGGCGGAGCCGGAACCGGCAGACACGTCAGGCTCTCCCGCATGAACTGCCCGCGCAACGTGGGTGAGCCATACTGTTGATCGGCGGATGCGGACAACAGCCCCGCCTTCGCCATGAGGCCCGCGCGCGGGCTGTCCGGCGGCAACGAGAGAATTTGGAAGGTGTTCGAGTCCAGACCCGTCGTTGGCAGACCGTAGAGCACCGCCAGCTCTCGATTGACGACCACTTTGGCGGTCGTAAACACGCTGAGCATGCTCGCTTCGTCATCGAAGGCGAGCGACTCCCACGTGCCCCGCACATCGGCAATCATGGCCCTTTGCAGCGCCGGGCCGTACTCGGGATAGAGAACGGCGTCCTTGGCCTGCTTGAATATGAGGTCCATACGCAGCAGCTCCTCCGCGAAGTCGCCGAGTGCCGACCGCCCAGCGGGCAGTTGTAAGAGGC
This sequence comes from Polyangiaceae bacterium, assembly GCA_035634435.1. Lineage (GTDB taxonomy): Bacteria > Myxococcota_A > Polyangia > Polyangiales > Polyangiaceae > PMG-095. Next base: position 8,382 of record DASQDA010001136.1, on the reverse strand, counting down.
GCTCGGCCGCGGTTCGCAAGCTCGCGGGCGTGGAGAGACCGCCGGCCGCCGCCTGCTCGAGCAGAGCGCTATCTGGAACGCTGTTCAGAATCAGAAAAGCGAGGCGCGCCGCCAGCTCGTAGCTGGTGTAGCGGTGCTTGCCGTCGGCGCCACGCTCACCTGCCTCGAAGCGATAGAGGTGGTTCGGTGAGGTGAGCAGCCCGACGCTCGCTGCTTCGTAGCCAGCGAGCGGGGCGCCGAGCTGTGCGGCGCCGCTCGTCGCGAGAGCGATGTAGCGATCGAGCTCGACGGGCGAGAGTGGCCGCCGCCAGGCGCGCCGTCCGAAGCGCTCCAGATACGAGCGCAAACAAGCGTCCTCGGCGTTGCCAAGAGCTGGCGCGCAGCCGAGCAGCTGGGCACGCTTTGCAGCGTCCGCGAACACCGACTCGACAGCCCCGACCACGGCGGCATCATACTTCTCGACGGCGACGTCGGAGCTGACTGCCTTGGCTGCGTCGATGACGGTGAAGCCGCTGGTTCGGCTATCGGGCTCGACCGCGCCGATGCTCGCCTCGGACACTCCGAGCAGGTCGCGCAGCGAGTTGCGGAACTGCGTCGCCGTCAGGCGCCGGAGCGCGGCCGGCGCAGGCTCGAACGCGGGGACGCTCGTGGGTGCCCCGGCGGCGGCCGCGCCCGCAGACGGAGTGCTCGTTTGACCCGCACTGCCACCGATGCCCGAGCCAGCGGTGGGCGTCGCTGGGCTCGCTGTGCCGGCACCCCCGCCGGCGCTCCCCGGTCCGCCGCCGGCAGCCGGCGCCTGGCCGTTGTCGACCATGCCCGTACCACCATCGATGACTGCCGTGCAGCCCCAGCCGTTCAGCAGCAGCACGAAGAGCACACCAGCGCCCTTGCGGTGGTGAGACGATCTCGCAGTCCGTAGGCTTGGTTTCATGAGCTTGCGTCCGATGTGGGCGTGCTGAACGAAGAGCTGCGGCGACAACGAAACGTCGCACAGCAAACGAGCTGAGCACCACACCAGAGAGGTGCCTCCGTAACTGTTAATCAATCACGACCGGAGAGAACACGACAATCACGATCATGCGAGCGCTGAGCCTTTATGATTAGCGTCAGCTCGGCGTGACCCGTTTTGCACAGGCGCCTATGGGCAGCTTTCGAAAGCAACGCTCCTACGCCGTGACGCGAGCGGGAGATCAGGCTGCATGAGAAACTTCCATTCCCATGCTTCACAGCGGGGAAAACTAGGCTTGTAGCCAGGCAAGGCCGAGTAGGGCTCGCGTCGTCAACCCTGCCGCGCGCTAGCGCGGCGTGCCTGTTGCGAAGTCCGCGTGCGCGCGCAGCATCAAGTCGCGCATCGCGGCATTGCGCTGATGTCCGGCCGCTGCAACGGCGTGAAACGCGACGCCCTCCCAGGCCTTAGCCAGCTCCCACGCGCTCCTGATGGGACAGCTCAAGTCCTGGCGGCCGTGAATGATCACGCCAGGGACACCCTTGAGCCGACACGCATTGGCAAGCAGCTCGTGCTCGTCGAGCCACGCCGCGTTGGCGAAGTAGTGCGTGCAGATGCGCACGAAACCCAGCAGCGCTTCGGGCGCGCGGTCGCTGTACATGCGAGGGTTGGCGTTCGGCTCGAGCGACACCACGGCGTCCTCCCAGCGCGCCCAGCGCTGCGCAGCTTGCTCCCGCTCGGCGGGCAGCTCCATCAAACGCGCGTAGGCGGCAACCAGGTCGTCCCGCTCTGCTTCGGGAACCCCTTGGCGAAAACGCTGCCATTCCTCCGGGAAGAAGCGCGACACGCCCCGATACAACCAATCGATTTCGCTCCGCCGGCTGAGCGTGACGCTCGCCAGCACGAGCTCTGAAACGCGCTCCGCATAACGCTCGGCGTACGCAAGCGCCAGCGTGGTTCCCCAGGAGCCACCCGACAGCAACCAGCGTTCGATCCCGAGGTGCTCGCGCAACTGCTCCATATCGGCGATCAGATGATGCGTGGTGTTGAAGCGCATCTCCGCCGCCACGCTGCTCGCGTGCGGCAGGCTGCGTCCGGCGCCACGCTGGTCGAACAGCACGATGCGATAACGCTCTGGATCGAACGCACGCCGCATGCGTTCCGTGCAGCCGATCCCGGGCCCCCCATGCACCACCAACGCCGGCTTTCCAAGAGGGTTGCCGCAGGTTTCCCAGTAGATCGAGTGCCCATGCGAGACGGCGAGCAGGCCGCTCTCGTACGGCTCGATGGGCGGAAAGAGCTCAGAAGCGCGGTCGGCGGATGGGCGACTATCGGTCATGCTGACGCCTCAGCGTGGACTGACGACCGCCGAGGCGCCCTCCGGGCGACGTCAGCGGGGGATATCGGCCGGAATCGGCACCTGACACTGGTTGGGCGGGCTCAGCCACTTCAGGATGTTGAGCCAGAAGAGCTCGACCTGTTGGTCTTGCACGTCTTCCCATTCGCTGTCGTAGGTGATCCACTCGTCACCCCAGACCACGACGCGGCCCTGGCTCGCCTGGACGACCTGCAGTGCGACCCGGTCGCTTCTACCGCGGGCGACGCTCATGCCGGAGCCTTCGGGCTCGACGCCGTTGTCGGTGAAGATGTTGCGGACGCCGTCGGTGACGGGGTGAGGGCTCCAGTTGGTGATGAAGTCGCTGAGGTCGAGACGGCTCGTGCTGTAGCCGGTGCCGAACGGGGCGAGCAAGCGATTGACGTTGACGACCTCCTCGCGCTCATTGCCGCTGTAGCCGATGGTCGTCATCACGCCGCCGCCGCCCTGGACCCACGCCTGGAACGCGGCGACCTCGCTCTCGCTGAAAGCAGGCCGTGCGGGCACCGTGCGGCCGTTGCCGGATACCGCGCTCGTGCCCACGTGCAACGTCACGATCACGTCAAAGGGCGCGAGCAGCTCGGGGGTGAGCACCTGCTCGGCGAGCGCCACCGCGCCCTGCGGACTGCGTGCATTCAACCACGAGGCGAAAATATTGCCGCCGCTACTCCACGGGCCGATGCCGCCGAGCGTCGCGATGCTGAGGCAGTCACAGACGCCGTCGCCGCCAGCGTCGACGTCGTCGATGCTGCCGTTCGCGTCGTTGTCGATGCCGTCGCACACCTCCGGCATGCCATTGCCGGGGTTCGTCACGCCTCCGCCCGTGGCACCCTCGCCTCCGGGCCCAGGGACCACGATGACGGGGCCAGCCGCGCCGGACCCGCTCGCGGCCGCCGTTCCGCTGCCTGCGCCGGTCCCGTTCGTCGCGCCAGCGCCGTTGGTCCCACCCGGTCCGATATTCAGGCCGCCGTCGCCGTCCTCCGAGGAGCAGCCGAGCGACAGGAGGAGCAAGGAGCCTACGAAGCCAACAAGAGGTTTCATCATGCGCAACAAAATCTTTCTAGCGTCTCGGGTAAGCGGATCCAGGGCGCGCCCGAGCAACACCAAGAACGGACGCGCACAGGGAAGCTGTACCCAGTGCGGGCGAATACAAGGCGAGTTTCGAGCTGGTCGGAAGCGGTGCGCCGGCGTGAATTCGCCGCATCTGCCTTCAAGTAGGTTGGGGGGCACCCAGGAACGTGCGCGCTGCTCAGCGCCGCGCTTCGTTGGGCAGCCGAGCCCGCCGCGACCATCAAAGCAGCCGCGCCTCCCCACCTCAGACGCAGCTGAAGGACAGTCGCGCGTACGCAAGCCGCGTCCCGATGCGATTGAAACCCGACAGAACCACACCGTGGGCGCGAAGGAGATCGGCGAGATTGCAAAGACGAAGGCCGAACGCGCTTCGATTGTTCGGGGGCTGGGCTAGCGAAATCGACGGCCACTTGACATCGGGGATCGTCGACAGCAAGCTGTTCGTTTGCGCTAGCGCGAGTAAATTGGGCCCACACTGCCATGCAGAGCGGGATCAAGAAGTACGCGAGGTACCTCCTGATCCGCCCGCGCGGCGCGTTCACCTACTCCGTGCAGAGCGATGCCGCCGCTCGAAGCTGGCGCAGCGACGCCATCAGAGCCATCACCTACATCCGTTCTCTGGGCCTCACGTCCCCCATTGAGATCGGCACCACCGGATAGGGCCAGACCTGGTCCACGACCGCCACTTACGGCAAGGACGTGGTGGCCGCAGACCCTGTGAAGAACACGCTGTTCTTGCGTCAGCTCTATTCCGAGCTTGCCAGGGAGGTCGGCGGAACGCTGGATGACATCGCGGCGTTCCCGCATCCCGTCATCGCTGACGCTTGCCTCTCCAGGGTGGATCAACGAGGGCTACGCAATACCGCCAGCACCTACAAGGAGGTTTGGGACACGTCATTCCCCAATGAGATGAGCAGCTTTAACTCGCGAGATGATAGTCAATATGGTTTACCCTTGGGGGTGAGCGGCTCGATGGGCGGAAGCGCGCGTCGCTCGCCTCCGGCTGCACACTTCGAGGGTTCCCTGTGCTAGTGCTCGCAGGGGTGGAGCCATTGTGCTGACCGTCCGTCGGCCTGCGCCCGTCACTCTGCTACTTGCCACGGAAAGCCTCGCGCAATGACCTCATCTTCTTCACAGCTCGGGTCGCGAAGAACACCTCCCGCAGCTGCTCGTCGACGCAGCTTTTGGTTCGTCCGCGCGGCGATGCTCGCGGCCTTGGTCGTTCTTGCGTGCTCGGGCGGCATCGTCGAGGAGTCCGGCGCGCCGTGCGCCCCTGGCAAGCTCGACTGCGGCGAATGCACCGACGTCTCGGCCAGCCTGCAGCACTGCGGCGCGTGCGGCAATGCCTGCGGCACTGGTCAGAATTGCACGAACGGCGCCTGCACCTGCCTGGCGCCGCTCAAGCCGTGTGGTGGAAGCTGCGTCAACGTCGCCGACGATCCAAAAAATTGCGGAAGCTGCGGCGCCGTTTGCGGACACGGCCTTGTCTGTTCCAACGGCGCGTGCGGAAGCACCTGCCAGTCGGGCCAGCAACTGTGCGGCGCAAGCTGCACTGACGTGAAGACCAGCACGGCGAACTGCGGTGGCTGCGGCAGAACGTGCGATGCCGGCGAAAGTTGCTCCAACGGGGCCTGCGTCTGTCTGGCAGGTCGGGTCGACTGCGGCGGGCAGTGCGTCGACGTTCGGCAGGACGCCCTGCACTGCGGCCAGTGCGGCAAGATGTGCAGTGTTGGTGAGGCCTGCAACGCTGGCGCCTGTGTGCCCGCCCAGATGGGCATGGGCGGTACCACCTCATTTGGGGGCATGAGCGGCGTGGCGGGTGTAGGCGGTTCTGCAACGGGCGGCAGCGTCAACACCGGCGGCTCGGGCGGCGCTGTCAGCCGCGGCGGCGCGGGCGGCGCGAGCATCGGTGGCAGCGCTGGCAGGGGTGGCAGCGGTGGGGCCAGCATGGATGGCAGGGGTGGCAGGGGTGGCAGCGCTGGCCGTGGCGGTACCACCGGTACTGGGGGCACGACCTCCGGCAACTGCGCGCGCACCGGCTTCTATGTCCAGGACGGTAAGCTCTTCGATAAGAACTGCAGAGAGTTCATCATGCGCGGCGTGAACTACCCCTACGCCTGGTACTCGTCGCGGAATATGCAGCAGGACTTGAGCGCCATTGCTGCAACGGGCGCCAACTCCGTCCGCATCGTGCTGGCGACTGGCGCACGCTGGGGCCGCACCAACGGCAGCACGGTGACCAGCCTCATCAACGCGGCCAAGGCCGCCAAGCTGGTGGCCGTGCTCGAGACGCACGATCAGACCGGTTGGAGCGAGCAGGCCATGTCGGTCGAGCTCGCCAACGCTACCGCTTACTGGACGAGCGCCGACGTTTCTGCGGCCGTCAAAGGCCAGGAGGCGTTCGTGATCATCAACATCGCCAATGAGCCGATGGGCAACAATACGAGCTCGCAGTGGGCTGCCCGGCACGTCACGGCGGTGCAGGCCCTGCGGAGCGCTGGCCTCGATCACACGCTGATGGTGGACGGGCCCAACTGGGCACAAGATTGGCAGAACACGATGCGCAACGGCGGGGGCTCCTCCATCTGGAATGCGGATACCGACAAGAACATGATGTTCTCGGTGCACATGTACGACGTCTTCGAGTCTGCTCAAACGGTCAGCACCTACTTCAACACGTTTCTCATGAACTACGACGCCCCGCTCGTGGTCGGTGAGTTCGCGGCCGACCACGGGGCCCAAGGGGGTGTCGATGAGAACGCCATCATGATGTACGCCGAGTCGCTCGGCATCGGTTACCTCGGCTGGTCATGGTCGGGCAACGGCGGCGATCTGGCGAGCCTCGACATCACCAACGGCTTCAACGCGTCGAGCCTCACCACCTGGGGCAACCGGCTGATCAACGGCGCCAACGGTATCAAGGCAACGTCGGATCTGTGCTCCTGCTTCAACTAGATCCGGGCACCCGATCGCGGCGCTTGGCCCGAACTCGACTCAGCGCGCTGCGGACCGCGGGTCCGGGGGAAGCAGAGCGCTCGCCGTCCGATACCACGCCTTCGCGAGCTCCGCGTTCTGGCGCACCAGCTCGTCCGTTTGGGCAGGTCCCCCTAGCGTCACCACGAAGGGCCGCCAAGGGGGCAGCTCGGCTGCGTCCGCCGGCCCTGCGCTCGACGCGGCCTCCGCTGCGCTAAGCGAGCGGATCGCGAACAGCGCGCTCTCTGCCACCCGGCGACGGCCCGGTAGTCCGTGCGTGAGCTGGCCGGCACTGCCGTCGAGCGAGAGCCACCCCTCGAGAACGTGGCGAGCGACGCCGAGGTCATCGACGTGCGCCATCAAGGCGTGGATTGCCGAGGGCTCGCGCAGCTGCTCGAGCACCGCGGCCGCCTGCGCGCGCACGAAGGGCTGGGCGTCGTCGAGCATCTGCCGCGCCTTGGCGGCAATCCACGGCGGCTCCGCCACGCCCTGAAGCTCCATCAGTAGGGCGAGCGCCCGCCCGCGCACGCCGGCGTCGGCATGCGTCGTGAGCGCTACGACACTGGGTCCGAGCGTTTGGCTGGCGCCAACCACTTGGAAAGAGGGGCCGCTCTGCGCCAGCGCGTACAAGGCCGTGGACACCAGGTGCGGTTCGGTCGCCGACAGCGCCGCCTCGAAGGCCCCCAGCACCTCGGGGTTCCGTTGATCGGGTCGGATCAAATTCAGGGCTTCGAGCGCGGCGTAGCGTCGTGCGGGGGGCTCGGCCGGCCCGCTCATCTCCGCCAGCAGTGCGCAGAGCTCCGGGCGCGGACGGTCGGTCATCAAGGGGATGCGGGTGGCCTCGAAGGCGGCCAGCGCGATGGCGGGCTGGCCCGAGCGCAGGTGCTTTGCCAGCACACGCGCCAGATCGGCGTCGGGAGCCTCCTTGAGCGAGGAGCGGGACGAGTAGGCCTTTTGAATGGCCTCGAGCGACGCCCGCACGACGCGCGGCTCCTCGCTCGTGCCAGCCATGTAGGTAAAGAGCTTGGCGTTGGTCCGCGCGCGCGTGTCCTCGGCGGCAAAGCTCGGGTTGGCCTCGCTCAACCGTCCACGCAGCGCGTCCATGGTCTTGAGCTGCTCTGCATCGGGCACGAACTCCAGGTCGGAAGCCGGCTGACGAACGGTAGCCGATTCGGGCGCAGCGTTCGTAGCGAGCTTCCACACCGCGTAGCCGCTCGAGCCGACGACCAGGACCAGGACCCCCAGCCAGATGGGACGGGAGCGAAGGGGAGATGCCATGACTTCCTGCGTGTAGGTAACATGGAGGCGCGGCACGTGGTTGCGCGTGCAATCAGTTGTGGAGAATGAAAGAGCACGCGCCGAGGGACGAGCGAAGGACGCGCGCGCGGGAGCTCCCCGCGCCGCACCGCAGACACTGAAGTCTGGCGGCGGCCAGCCGTGCCATCCGCCGGCACAGTCAGGCTCAGAGTGTTAGCCCGACGGCTTGCGTCGCCGCCGGGGGTGTTCCGATTCACCACATGGGCCGCCAGCGATCGGTTGCCCTGTGCGCCAGGCGGTCGTGTACCGGCGCTGCATGCACGAGGTAGTGCTGCCCAGGCTCGCAGCGATGGACCTTGCGCCGACTCCCTGAGCATCGGTGGGGGACACGCCGGCCTGACCCTTCCGGAGACGCCGCGCAACGGCGCGTCCGTCGTGGACCGGACGCCGCGCCTCTGACAGGATTCCGCACGTGGAATCCGACGATGCTGTCGTGGCGTGTCAGGCCGCCCTGAGCCATGCCTTGCGCTACCGGCAGAGCCTCGCCTCGCGCCCGGTGGGCGCGCTTGCGTCGGGCGAGGAAGTGCTCGCCTCGCTCGCGCCGCTCGAAGATCTGCCCGCCGGTGGACTGCGGGCCGCGGAGGTGATCGAGGAGCTGGTGGCGCTCGCAGGGCCCGGGTTGACAGCGATGTCTGGTCCGCGGTTCTTCGGCTGGGTAACGGGGGGCACGCTGCCTTCGGCGCTGGCCGCGGATTGGTTG
>DASQDA010001135.1:0-2715 GCA_035634435.1 Polyangiaceae bacterium | reverse complement strand
GCCGCTCCCCGTTCACCAGCTCGCGCGTATCTGGGGTGAGCGGGCAATGTAGGCTGATGACATCCGCCTGCGCAAACAGCTGGTCGAGCTCTAGCACCGTGACGTCAGCCTCCGGTTTCTTGCTCCGCGACGGCGTCGCCAGAACGGCCATGCCCAAAGCCGCGCCGACGCGCGCTACGGCCCGACCGATGCTGCCGTAACCGACGATTCCCAACACGCGCTGCGAGAGCTCGCGCTGCGGCGTTTTCCAGAAGGTGAAGTCCGGCGCTCGCGTCCACTCCCCTTCCCGCACCGCTGCGGCATGCACGCCCACGCCGCGGCAGAGCTCCAGGATGAGAGCGAAGGTGTGCTCCACGACGCTTGCCGTGCTGTATCCGGGCACATTGCAGACGGGAATGGCGCGCGTCTTGGCCGCTTGCACGTCGACCACGTCGTAGCCGGTCGCCAGCACGCAGACGCCCTTCAGGCGTGGCAGTGCGGCCAGCGTGCCCGCGTCCAGCTCCGTCTTGTTCGTGACGAGGATGTCCGCGTCTCGAGCTCGCTCCAGCGTGAGCTCCGACGGGGTGCGTGGGTAAATGCGCAGGTCGCCGAGCGCCTCCAAAGCGTCCCACGAATTGTCGCCGGGGTTTACGGTGTGAGCGTCCAGAATGACGATGCGAGGCATACCCATTTGTAGCGTGGAGCACACGGGAGGTGCGAGCGTGTCCGCAGCATGCAAGCGAGGGAGTGCTCGTGCTGCGATCGCCAGCTGCAAACTGGCCTGCTACGGTGCAGTCCCCAGGTGATCGCCTGCAGCGGACGATGACCGACCCCAATACCCCGCTTCGCGGCCTGCACCAGAGAGTACGCGGGCGCTGACACGCAGTGGGCTGTAGTCTTCGCCGGGTCGCGATCGCCACGGCTCTTCACGAGAGTCTGAGGGAGGGCTGTGCGCTCGCCAAGCTGCGCGCGCTGGCCGGCCTAGTGGTCGGCAGCGTGGCGCTACCGCCCTCGAGGCCGTGGCAGTGGCTGTGGGGCCTAATCCAGTTCCTTCCGCACCCAGTCACGACCGGCTTCACCGCCGGAATCGGAACGTCATCTCGTACTGCAACTCAAGGACGCTCTCGGGCTCACTACCGGCAAGCTGCCCGACCATTTCCCCCGGCGCGCGTCGTGCGCGTCGCGCCGACCAGCGACGTGTTGGTCCTGCTCAGTTGCTACGGCCCGACCGTGCTGTTCGATAGGGAGATAGCCGTCAGCTTCGGCCGTGTTGATGGCGGCGCCGTTGTTCATGCGCCGCATGGCCGAGCTCACCGAATCACGTGTCTGGCAAGGCGGCTCGTCGCCGGGGCTCGACCGCAAGCCCTTCGAGCTACTGAAGCAGGTGGCATTGTACGAGATCGCTCGGCCGCTATTCTTCGGCGCTGCTCAGCGCGGCATGGCTGCGCTGGACGCGCTATTCGGCGATGTGCTCATTGTACTCGACCTCAGCCGCGGGCCCGTCATCGACGCCTCGGGCCTGGTGGCACTCGAGAGTGCTTTGGACGGGCTTCAGCGTGGCAGACGCTTGGTGATTTTATCCGGCCCTCGTCCCGAACCAAAGAGCGTATTCGACCGCGCAGAGCTCGAGCGCCATCGTGAAAACATCATGATGTCCAGGAGCGTCGGGGACGCTATCGCGATGGCGCGCGACCTCGTGCTCTTACACCCTGAGTGGGCGACGGGTCCCCCGCTAAGGTTTGTCTGCCGCACGAATGCCATGGAAACTTTTGCTGTTGCGCGGCCGGCGACCGAGCGCAACTGCGTGGTATCACCAACTCCCGTGGGCAAGAGTGCTCCAGGCCTGCGGAGCTTCGTATTCGTCCGTCATGCCGGCGAAAGCCGTGCAAGCAGGTCGGAATTCGCCGCGGCCCCCCGCAAAAGCTCGCTCACTGTTGCACTCGACCAATAACGCACCAGCAACCCTCGCGGTTTACTCGCTTTGCTGCAAGGGAGTGTCTGCTCATGCCATGTCTCGTTTCACGCATTGCAGAAAGACTCTTGTCCTCACTCCGTCACTGCTTTTCGAGTTGACAGCAAAGAGTTTAACGCTTACCTAACGGCGCACATGGCAAACACGTCTGTATCCGACCAAGTCCGCGCCCGAGTCGAGGCATTCGTCGATGAGTTGAGCGACCTCATCCGTCAGTCCGCAATGGACACGGTACACAAGGCGCTGGCTGGCGATGATGCTCCGCGGCGTGGTGGTCGCCGTGCAGGAGCGGGCGCTGGCCGCCCCGCCGCGTCGGCTGCCAGGTCACAGAGCCGTGGTCGTGCCAAGGGCGCCAAGCGCTCGCCGGACGAGCTCGACGAGCTCACGACCCAGCTCTTGACCTACATCAAGAGCAACAGTGGGCAGCGCATCGAGCAGATCGCACAGGGCATGGGAACGTCCACCAAAGAGCTGAACCTGCCCGCCAAGAAGCTGCTGTCGAAGAAGGCCATTCGTACCAAGGGCCACAAGCGCGCCACCCAGTATTTCTCGCGCTGAAGAGCTTTCTGGTTCGCTGCGAGGGGCTCGTCGACAGACGGCCCTTCTTGGCTTTGTCGTCCAGATTCGCGTCGCCGATCAGAACCGTCCGCTGACGCTGACCCAGCGCTGGTGGGGATCGACGCTCAGCGACGCGGCGGGCGTGGTCTCCCCAGGCCACAGCGCCACGGTGAGAAGTGTTGCTGCTGCCCCGACACCCGCGCCGA
>DASQDA010001134.1:0-6289 GCA_035634435.1 Polyangiaceae bacterium | reverse complement strand
CATTGGAACTACCGTGGGCACGGGCGGAGTGCGTCGCCCGTAGACACCCGCTGTATCAGCGTGGTGGATCACGCGCGCGATCTCGATGCCGTGCGACAGCATCTCGGCGATCCGCCAGCCGTGCTCGTGGGCCATTCGTTCGGGACCCAGGTAGTCCTCGAGGCCTATCGCCTCAGACCGCAGGGTATTCGCGCCTTGGTTCTCCTGTGTGGCAGCTTTGGACGCGTGACTTACACGTTCAAGGGCAGCAACGCATTGGCCGGCGTGCTGCCGGATCTGATCAGGTTCGTGGAGCAGCATCCTCGCCTCGCCCGTGGGCTCTGGTCGCGTATTCCGCCCCGTCTGGCGCTCGAGGTCGCGCGCATGACCGGCGACATACGCCTCGATTCCGTTCGCCCCGAGGACGTGAAGCCCTATTTCGAGCACGCCACGCACGTCGACTTCGAGATGTTCTTGCGCATGCTGCGTGAGGCGGGCGAGCACTCTGCGGAGGACCTGCTGCCGAGCATCGACATTCCGGTGTTGGTGCTCGCGGGTGAGCGTGACTCGTTTACGCCCCACCTGCTGTCGGAAACCACCGCGCGCGCAATACCCCATGCCGAGTACCAGCTACTCGCGGGAGGCACACACGTGCTTCCGCTCGAGGAGCACGCCACCGTGAACGCAGCGATAGCGGCTTTCCTCGACCGAGTGAACGTGGAATAATTTTCGCGTGGATCAGCGGTTGGATGCTCACCTCATCGGCTCCCTGCTAGGTCTACTCGCGCACGATTTACGCAACCCTCTATCCGCGCTGCATAGCAACGTCGGGTTCTTGGAGTCGGTCGTCGGCAGCGCGGACCCCGACGCGCGCGAAGCACTCGCAGACGTCACGGCGTCCTGCAGCTCGCTCAAGCACATCATCGATAATCTGGAGCTGCTCGGGCTCGCGGTTCTCGATGAGCCACCACGGCTGGAGCGAGGCCCGGTGGGGCTCGTCGACCTCGTCAACGACGTGCTGGGTCGTCTGGAGGTGGTGGCTACCAGCTACGGCGTGCAGATCACGTTCGAAGGCGCGGCCCAGCGGCAGATCCGCTTGCTGGCGCACCGCGAGATGTTGGCACGCGCCTTGGCCAATTTGCTTTTCAACGCGATTCAGCACGGCGGCAGCAAGACCGCCATTGCGGTGAGTGTCGCGGTCTCCGGCACGAGTGCGACCGTGATCGTCAGCGACTCGGGGCCGCCCCTGTCGGAGGAGCTGCGCGCGACCGCGTTCACCGCGCAGGGCCAGCTCGTCAGCAAGAGTGAGTCGTACGGCCGCTACAGCCGCGGTTTAGGGCTGTTCGCAGCGACCATTGCCGCGGGCCTCGCGGGAGCCGAGGTGCGCGCTTTCGGCGGCAATGAAGGAAACGCTTTCGAGCTGCGCGGCACCCTGGCCTGAGCGCCCGGCCCGTCAGGGTTGGACGATGACGGGACGCTCGGGTTTGCGAAACAGGATTTTCCCTGTCTCACCCGGGCATCCCCAGCACGTGCTGAAGTGCAGCCGCGGTCGTAGGAAGGCGTCATAGGCAAACGCTACGGGTCCGGGTTCGTTCCGCATGACGAAGCTCGATGCCAGGCGATACTCGTCGCTGCCGAGGACGTGGAACGCAGCAACGAACGAGAGGCTCTCGCCGGAACGACCGCTCACCAGCAGGAGCTCCGAGCCCGCCGCCGGTCGCCACAACAGCGGCGCCACGGTGAAGGTGAATCCTTTGCGATCGCCGGGACCTCTGGCGACGACGGTTTCCGCAGCCTGCGGCTCTTTGAACAGAACGATGTCGTTGGCAAGCTCGCGGGTGCTGGGCTCGCGCGCAAACCAGGTTTGCAGCTGCGCGGCGGTCACCCGCACCTTCTCGAAGGCGGCGCCAAGCTTCGGCTCCGGCACGGCGGCGGCGTTGGGCGCTCCTGAGCAACAGCGAAAACCAAGGGTTGGTTCGGCGCTGGTCGGGTCGACCTCGCGCCGCGCCGCACAGCGCTGGGCGCTCGGGGCCGCGCCCGCTGGCGCACCGCGCACGACTGCTTTCCTGGCCTCTGCCGTAGAGCCGAGGTCACTCGCCGTCCACTCCGCTTGCCCGCCGCCCAGGGCCACGACGTCGAAAGCCGACGCGCAACGAGCGCCCGGCCGTTCACAGCGCGGGTCCCACGTCCGGCCCGTTGCGAAGTCCTCGCTGTTGGGCCCCTTGCAGGCCCGCTCCCATTCGAGCTCCGTGCAGAGGCGAGCGCGCTTTTCAGCACACAGCCGGCGCGCCTCCTCGCGAGGCACCGAGGTCACGAACGGCTGTTGGGGATCGTTGGGATACGGCAAGCGGTCGATCTGGAAGGGGCCGAGCTCGACGCGAAAGCGTCGCGGCTCCAGCTCGGGATCGCGTCCCTGATCGCCAGGAACGCTTCCCGCGAAGAAGACGCCCGCCGGGATCTCGACGCGCTCGCCCGCAAGCGGCAGCTCGCGCGGGCCGCGGGGTAGGGCGGAAGCCGCAGCGCTCGCCGAGACCGCCGCGCTCGGGGCGGAGCTGGTTGAGGGCTCGTTCCGGCGCTCACAGCCGCCGAGCAGTGCTGTGGTGCCCAAAGCGAGCAGCCCAACCCAGACACGGTCGAGAACGCCTGCTGACACGGAGGGCACGTTTCGCCCGAAAAGCGGCTTCAGGCAAGCTCTCACTGAACGATGGGCGCCACGCCGGTCAATCCGCGCGTTCCGCACGGCCAACGCCGTCGCCCCGATACCTGGGCAGCACTGTCAGGCGCGCGTACACTCAGCGCCCTGTCCACCGCCGAGCTGATGCAAATTCTTGGCGCGGAGCTCCTGAGCGAAGCTCGAGACCGACGCGCCCACACCGGTCGACCGCTGCTGGACGAGCTTGCGGACACCGTGGCTCGCGCCAGGGTCCAAGGTGCGAGCGGGGAGCAGCTCGCGTTGGCTACCAAGCTGGTCATGGCGCTAGCGCCATCCGCCGCAGGCAGCGGAGGGCCGCCGTGAAGTTGGTTTTCGAACGCCTCTTGTATCTGACCGCGGACCCCGAACAGGTGCGTCGCCAGTTGGACGGCGAGCGGCTGGCTGTCGGCGAGCGCGCGTTGCTTGCGGCGAACGTCTCGACTGACGAGATGACGCCGGGTTGGGCTTGCTACTACTACGACGAGCGGCTCGGTCATTACTGCCTGGTAGGGTTTCGCGGCGGTGTGGTGCAGCCCGGTAGCGTGCGTCAGGGAAACTACTCGGCGTTGGTCGGCGGCACGAGCTTCGGCTGCGGGAGCTCGCGCGAGACAGCTCCCTTTGCCCAACGGGCGGCGGGGATTCGTCTGATCCTGGCGCACAGTTTCGAACGAATATACCGACAGAACTGTCACAACTTGGGCTTGTGGACCTCCACGGACCTTGGCCTGGTGGATCGCCTCGAGCGCGGCGAGACCATCGACGAGGAGGAGTTGTCGCGCGAGCTGGACGCAGTGACTCGCGCGGTGGTCCAGGCTGGCGGCCTCGGCGCCTACGGACGACGGCGCCTGAGCGGTGGCGCGTCCGTGCCGGAGCTTTCCGGGCCGAGCCGGCCGCAGACGCTGGTAGAAAAGATTCTCGCGTCCCACACGGCGGCAGCTGCGGGCAAGCCAGCCTATGTCAGCCCGGGGGACGTCGTGTTCGCGCGAGCGGACGTGCGCTTCAGCCATGACTACGTGACAGCCATGATCGATGCGCAGTTTCGCGCAGCCTTCGGCGACGCAGCGCGGGTCGCTGAGCCGGACAGCGTGTTTCTCTTCCGCGACCACCTTGCCTTGCTCGGCAAAGTGATGCCGGACGAGCAGCGGCGCTTGGGCTTGCTCGACCGCGCGAACGAGCTCGCGGCGGTGCAGCGAGTCTTTGCCGAGCGCCACTCGTTGCGCCTCTTCGACGAGCTTCCCGCGGGCGGAACGCAGGGCATCTGTCACAACCTGGTGATCGAGCAGCTGGCGATGCCGGGGGACGTGGTGGTGGGCACGGATTCGCACACGTGCATGGCGGGTGTGCTTGGCTGCGTCGCCTTTGGCGTGGGTAGCACGGACATGGCGGCGGGTTTTTTGACCCGCGACTTTCGCGTGAATGTACCGGAAAGCGTGCGCGTGGAGCTGATTGGCCGCCTTCCGGCTGGGACCTGCGCGAAGGACGCTTGGCTGAGCTTGCTCGCCGATCCGCTCGTAAAAGACGGGCTGCTCCGCGGTAGGGTGCTCGAGCTGTGTGGGCAGGGTTACGCCGCGCTTTCGCTCGATGAGCGCGCAACGCTCACCAACATGGCGGTGGAGGCATCCGCATTTACAGCCATCGGTATGGCGGATGAAGTCGTGGTCGATTTTCTGGTGCAGGAACGCGGCGTGTCTGCGGCGTCGGTACGCGCGCGTTTGCGGGAAGCCGATCCGGACGCGCACTACGCGGCCGAGCTCGAGCTCAGCTTGAGCGATGTCGAGCCCATGATCGCTTTGCCCGGCGACCCTCGAAATGGCATGGCTCTCCGTGAGCTACTGGCCGCCGGCACCGACATTCCCATCCATATCGCCTACGGCGGGTCGTGCACGGGCGGCAAACGCGCCGACATGGACATGTACGCCAGCGTTGCGCGCGCGGCGCTGGAGCGTGGCGAGCGCGTCGCGCCGGGGGTGCAGCTCTTCATTCAATTCGGGTCGCAGAGCATCCACCGCTACGCCGAACGTCGCGGCTACATCGAGCTCTTCACAGCGCTCGGCGCGAGCCTCGTGGAGCCGAGCTGTGGCGCCTGCATTCGTGCGGGCCCCGGCGTTTCCACGCGTGCGGAACAGGTCAGTATCAGTGCTATCAACCGTAACTTCCCCGGACGCAGCGGTCCCGGCCAGGTGTACCTCGGAAGTCCACTGGTCGTCGCCGCTAGCGCCGTTGCAGGTAAAATCGTGAATCCACCCGAATACTCACCGACGTCTTCGGCGCGACGAGCGCCAGTCCAGCTGCGCAGCAGGACTGCCGCGCCAAGGCCCCGCTCATGAGCGGCGCGGCGTCGCGCGGCCGCCTGGGGTCCTTCCAGGTGGGGCCCGGCATGTGGGTGCGGCTTCGCTATCGCGCCTTCGATAGCGAGGGTATGGAGGTCGAAGCGAGCGCTCACGAGCTCGCGTACGTTCATGGCTACGGTGCCCTTCTCGAGCCGCTCGAGGCCGCCCTCGAGCGCCGCCGAGCCGGTGAGACCTGTTCCGTCACGCTCGACGAGCATGAGGCCTTCGGACCGAGGCGCGCGGAAGCCATCGTCGAGTTCGAGCGCGGGGAGTTTCCTCCCGACATCAGTCCGGGCGACCATTTCGAGGCGGAGCGAGAGGACGGCGGCGTGCTAGTCCTCCGCGTGCTGGACGTGTTACCCGAAGCCGTGGTGGTGGATACGAACCATCCCTTGGCCGGCCAGAGCGTGCGCTTCGAGCTGACGGTCGAGGAGGTTCGACCCGCCACGAGCGAAGAGCTGGCGCAGGCCGAATCATCGATTCGCCAGGAAAAGTCGGCCAATGAGCCGCTGATTCCCGTCGAACGCTTGCTTCGGGGCCCGTCCCAGCGCTACGAGGTGGGTCGTCCGAGCTCGGACGGCCCCCGGCTGCCCCGACCTGACGACGAGAACTGACGGAGAAGATTGAATGTCGATGCCCGAGTCTTTCAAATACGACGTGCGTGTGCGTGAGCGGTTGCTGCGCAAGGGATTGGTCGCGGATACCGAGATTGAAAAGCACGTCGGTGCGCTGCCAGACCTCGAGGGCAGCGCCGTGGACATCGAGCTCAAGCAGCCCGCGCTGCAGACCGAGGCCGAACGCGCGCAAAACAGCGTGGTCGTTCGACCCGCGCCACCGCGGCCGTTGATCATCGCCGCTCCGATCTCGCTCGATGACGAGTTCGACGACGACGAGGACGACGAACCCGTGGTCCCGAAGGCGAAGCCGTCCGTGGCGCCGTTGGCCGCTGCAAAGAAGGAGCCAGAGGCTGCCGTGGTCGCCGCCGCGACAGAAGAGCCCACGGTGGCCGCCGAGACAACGCCGGACGCTCCCGAGGAAGCGGAGGAGGACGATCTCGCCGAGGACGACGAAGACGAAGACGAAGACGACGAAGACGACGAAGACGACGAAGACGAAGACGAGGCGGACGCCGAAGAAGGTGGCGCAGGGGAGGCGAACGACGAGGAGCCCGGAGCACCGGCATGACTTCGGGCGTGAGCGACGAGGCGACGCCGCCCGATCCGGGTGAGATCGCTTTTGAAGAGGCGCGTGCCAGTCCCGCTGGAGGTCCGGATCTGCCCGGCATCGA
>DASQDA010001133.1:0-16768 GCA_035634435.1 Polyangiaceae bacterium | reverse complement strand
CCCCACCGAGCGCGCTGCCGCCTTCCTGTTCCCGCGTGGCGCTGCCGCGCCGCCCCGAAGAGCACGCGCTGCGCGGGCACCCACCGCGGAGCTTCACGTTCATGACTCGGCTGGACGCCGCGCGCCGCGGCTTGGCTCGCCGAGGGCGGGCCGGCGGCGCTTCAGGAGGTCGACTCGGCGACTTTGGGCAAGCTCAAGGCGTGGCTCAGCTCGCTATACAGCTCTTCGGCGTCGGCCACGCCGCGCAGCAGCCAAACCTCGTACCAGGTGTCCAGGGTGCGCGTCCGATCGCCGGGATCGTGGATGGGCAACGTGCGCGTGGCGATTTCCGTGTAGCCGCGGGGAGCCGCCACCTCGGCCAGCCGGCGTGCGCGGCCGAGCAGCTCTTCCGCGCTCTCGCCGGGAAAATCGCCGGCGGCCGCGCGCACTACCACGCGAACGGAAAGCGTCGCACCCGTGCGCGCAGCCACCGCACTGTCCATCAAGAGGTTGTCGCGAACGCGGTCGGCGAGCACCACTTCGTCGGCGGTGGTTCGATAGACCTCGAAGCCCCGCGCGAGAAGGGCCTTCTTCAGCTCACTCGGGGTAGGGGACTGCATGCACGAGGATCGGGTCCGAGCCCGGCTCTCTCCGAACCAGCGCCGGCCGTAGCTCGGGACACTAGCGCGCAGGGCGCCGCTCTGCTCCCCTCCTGCAGAAAAAGAACCGCGCCAGCGCGGGCCCTCGGGTCGGAGGGCCGAGGGGCAGCTCAGCGACGCGAGCCCCGGCAGCGACCTGGAGTGGTAACCTGCTTCCTGCTCGTGAATCGCCGTTCTCCTGACTCCCCCGAAGCCGCGACGCATGGGCTACGCCGTGCGACGGGCCGCAAAGAATCCACGGAACGTGTCACCGTGCGCGCCGAAGGTTTCGAGAGCTCCGGCTGGACGTTGAACGTGAGCCAGGGCGGCCTGCGAGCCATTCTCGAGCTTCGACTGCAGCTCGACCAAGAGTACACGTTGCTGATCGGGGAAGAGCCGCAACCGCGCCGCGCCCGTGTGGTCTGGACGCAGGAAGAGGCGGACGGGCAGATCGTGGGCCTGAAGTACCTCGACATCGATGGTTCGGTGCCTCCTCGAGGCGATGAGCCCTCCGGCAGCCCGCGGCCGGGCGCTTAGGCCCGGTTTTCTCATGCTGAATGTGTCGCCGCAGGTCCGGGAGCTGCTCGGTCCACTGGGTCCCCTGGCGCGGGCTTTGCGCGGGTATGAGGAGCGCCCGGGTCAGGTCGCCATGTCCGAGGCCATCGAGCGGGCTCTGCGCGATGATCGAGTGGTCCTCTGTGAAGCGGGCACCGGCACGGGCAAGACGTTGGCCTACCTGCTCCCCGCGCTGTTATCGGGGCGTAAAGTGGTGATATCGACCGCCACGCGCGCCTTGCAGGAGCAGATTTTCTTCCAGGACGTGCCACTGGTGGCGGCGGCGTTCGGGCTCGAGCCGCGGGTCGCGTTGCTCAAGGGCATCGCCAACTACGCGTGTCGGCGCCGCCACGCAGACTTCCGGCAGAGCCCGGAGAGCTTGCGTCCGGGGTACGCGCGCAGCCTCGCCGTTGTCGACGACTGGATGGGCAAATCGGCTAGCGGCGACTTGAGCGAGCTCGCCTCGCTCGGCGAGGACGATCCCGTGCGCTTCGAGGTTGCGTCATCCAGCGACACGCGCGTCGGCGGCAGCTGCCAGCACTTCGAGGAGTGCTTCGTCACGCAGGCCAAGCGCGAAGCCGAGGCAGCGCAGATCGTGGTGGTGAACCATCACTTGTTCTTCGCCGACCTGGCGCTGCGTGGGCCACACCCCGCTCGGGTGCTGCCGGACTACGAAGCGGTCATCTTCGACGAAGCCCACCAGCTCGAAGACGTCGCGACGGAGTTTTTCAGCGTGCGGGTGTCGAGCCAGCGCCTGGAGCGCCTGCTGCACGACGTGCAGCGCACCCTCGGCGTCAAGGTCTCGGCATCGGGTCCGCTGTTCGATAGCGGCCCAGCCGGTCGCATCGTGCTCGGGGTGCGCAGCGCCGCGGAAGCCTTTTTTGGACGGCTTTCCCGCTTTGCGCGCGCCGAGGACGGGCGTGTGGCGCTCGAGCGCGACGTGTGGGTGGGCGAGCTCGAGCGGGCCTATCACGGCTTCGACTCGGCGCTCGAAGGGCTCGCCGCCTTGCTCTCGACGCAGGTGAGCGGCGCGCCCGCCGCGCGCGGCGGCCCGCGCATCAATAGCGAAGCGCTGCTGCTGGCGGAGCGACGCGCCGAGCAGCTACGCGAGCAGCTGGCCAGCATCGTCGACGCCGGCCGCGACCGCGTGGTCTGGCTCGAAGTGTTGGCGCGCCGCATCGTGCTGAGCTCGTCCCCCGTCGACCTCTCCACTTTGCTCTGCGAGCGGGTGTTCGAGCAGGTCCCCGCGGTCGTCCTCACCAGTGCCACGCTGGCTACCGGCACCCCGACGGATCTGGAGGTGCCCGGCAAAAGCCCTTTCGCCTACCTACGCGCGCGACTCGGGCTACGTGCGGATCTCGATCGCGTCGACGAGCTGCTCGTCAGCTCGCCCTTCGACTTCGCACGTCAGGCGCTGCTGTATACGCCCAAAGATCTGCCGGCCCCTGGCACACCCGACTTCTGGAGCGCGGCGAGTGAGCGCATTGCGGAGCTGGTGGCGATCACGGGCGGCGGCGCTTTCGTGCTCACCACCAGCGTGCGTGCGATGCGCGAGCTGCATCGACGCCTGCAGAGCGCGCTGCCCGAAAGCCTGATCCTGCTGCAGGGCGAGGCGCCCAAAGCCGCGCTCATTGCGCGCTTTCGTGCCGCAGGCGACGCGATGCTGGTGGCGACCATGGGCTTCTGGGAAGGCGTGGATGTGCCGGGCCGCGCGCTGCGCCTGGTGGTGCTCGAGAAGATACCCTTTGCGGTGCCGACCGACCCCATTGTGAGCGCCCGTGCGCGGGTGCTCGAGGCCCAGGGCGAGAACGCCTTTTTGAAGCTGCACGTTCCCGCAGCCGCGCTGACCCTGAAGCAGGGCTTTGGTCGTCTCGTCCGGACACAACGCGACGTCGGCGTCGTCGCGCTGCTGGACGAGCGCGTGCATCGTAAAGGTTACGGCAAGAAGCTCTTGCAAGCGCTGCCACCGGCCCGGCGCGCCAGCGAGCTCGACGAGGTGCGGCGTTTCTGGGCGGAGGCGGCCAATTGCGAGCCTTGAGCAGCCAAGCTAGTCTCGCCAGCGGGAGTCAATCTCGCATGCCCTCACGAAAGTCGCTCCTCCTGTGCGCCCTGGCGTTGGCCGGGCTTTGCAGCGGCTGCATCGTGTCGGAGCCACCAGAGTACGACCCGCCCGGGCGCTCTCCGATCATTCTCGACTTGGTGAACGCGCAGCCGCTCGTCACGCGCATCATCGTCGTGCCGCAGGGGGAGGCGAGACCCCAGATCGACTTCAACGTCCCTCTGCGTTCCGAGGACTCGGCGGACGACGGCGTCGGGTGGGCTGTGCACGCGAACTATGGCTTGCCACAAGGCTTCGTCCTGCGGAACGGCCAAATCCCTCCTGGCACCATCAAGGAGGAGCGCAGCATCGCATTCAGCCTCCGCTCCGAGCATCTTCGGGGACTGAGTGCGGGCTGCCATCAGCTCACTCTCGTCGTTGGTCACCTTCCGTTCTGGATCGAGGATCAAGGCGAGCCGGACCCAGAGAGGGCTCCGATTGGCGATGCCGCGCTGGCCGTCTGGTACCTCAACATGCATCCCGAGCCCTTGCAGGCCAACGACTTGTTGAACTGCCCGTCTCCCGATCAGGTCGAGTTCTAAGCTCGCGAGCGCCGCTGGGCCGACGACGAGCCCGAGCCGGCTGAGCCCTCGATCGACTCGAGGGCTCAACCGCTCAGCGTGTCACCTGCGTGACTTCTTGCTCGGCTTCTTGGCGCCGCCGCGGGCAGGAGGGGCTGCCTTGGCTTTGCTCTTGGCCTTGGAGGCGCCGCCGCGGGCGGGAGCCGCCTTGGCTTTTGCCGTCGGGGGAGCCGTCTTGGCCTTGCTCTTGGCCTTGGCGGGGGCCGCCTTGGCCTTGCTCTTAGCTTTCGCCTGGGGTGCCGGGGCCGCTTTGGCCTTGCTCTTGGCCTTGGCGGCGGGGGCTGCCTTGGCTTTCGATTTGGCCTTGGCTGCGGGTGCAGCGCCGCGACCACCTGCTGCCTTCCCACGACCTGCAGCGGGTAGCTTCAGCGGTTCCGGCTTGCTTCGCCCACCACCACCACCACCACCACGGGAGGCACTCGTCTTCGACGGCTTGGTCTTGGCAACACTCGGTGCGGTTGCTTCCTCGGCATCAGCGTCCTCGTCCTGATCTTCGTCGTCGTCCTGATCCTCGTCCTGATCGTCGTCCTCGTCTTCGCTCTCCTCGACAGCCTTGCCTCCACGCTTCTTGGCGGCGGGGATCGGCCACTCGTTGTCGGTGCTCGGCTCGTCGCCGCTCGCTGACTTGCCGCGTGCCTTGCTCTTCTTCTGAGGGGCGACGTCTGCCTCCTCCTCCTCGTCGTCCTGATCCTCGCCGTCCTCGTCGTCCTCGTCGTCGTCGTCGTCGTCCTCGTCGTCGTCGCCTTCGGAAGGCTGGTCGTCGTCGGACCCTTGTGGCGGTGAGCTGAGGGACGCTTCGTCGTCTTGATCGTCGTCGTCGTCGTCCTGGTCTTCGTCGTCCTGGTCTTCGTCTTCGTCGTCAGGAGCCGTTGCGAACGGTGATTTCGCGCCCTTTTTGGGGGGTGAACCGCCCGCGGCGCGCATCGTGGTGCGCTCGATGCTTTCAACTTTCACGGGTTTGCTCTTCGCTTTCTTGCTCCGGTCGGGAGCAGGACTGTCGTCGTCGTCGTCATGATCTTCATCTTGGGCTTCGCCCTCGTCATCGTCATCTTGGTCGTCATCGTCGTCAACGTCATCCTCGTCATCATCATCGTCGGCTTCTGCGCGCCCCACGGCTCCAGCGTTGCGGCGCTCCAGTGTCTCTGCGATCTTCTCGTCCAGATCGGTAAACTCGAACGGCTTGTCGACGTGAGCGTCGGCGCCGTACAGAGGCGAAGTCATCTCGTTCAGGTTTTCGCCGATGCCCGTCAGCATGATCACTCCGGTGTGGGCGAGCGACACCGCTTCGCGGATCTTGCGGCACACCTCCCAACCACTCATACCCGGCATCATCACGTCCAGCACGACGAGGTGCGGAAGGTGCTCGCGCGCGAGCTCCCAAGCTTCGTCGCCGTCCGACGCTTCCAGAACCGTGAAACCCTTTGTGTTCAGATGGGTCGAGACCATCGCGAGCAAGCTCGGCTCGTCATCTGCCACCAGCACCACTGTCTTTGATTCGTTATCCATTCTCGCCTCTCGCTGCCGGGCGCCATTCGAGCCCAGTGACGCGTCCAGGGCAAGGGATTGCGACGTGTCGACGTTCACTCTTTTCCCGTGTGGGCTCGCGACGATCGCGCGCGTCTGCCTCCCGGATGACACGGGCGGTTGCTGCGGCGCACGTGCAGGCGGGCTCGCTCGCACCTGCCGACGCCAGAGCCTCCGACCCGTTTTTCAGGCCCGGGCAAGTCCACGGCCGAGCGCCAGCCTTGCCAACCCCGGGGCAGAGTCGTGCGGAAACCACGCGTAAGCGCGGCCTGTGCGAGGGCTCCGCTCGGTGCTTAACTTGGGGGCATGTGCGCTCCGGTGTTTCGGCGCGACTCGCCCGCCGTCTCGAAACTTTCAATGGGGAGCGGAGCGTGCGCGCGCTGGGCAGCCGTAAACGGCCGCCACCTGTCGGTCCCTGCGGGGGTGCCGGCTTGAGTGTCCCGCGCGACCCCCGCCTCCGGAGCCTGCGCCGTGCCGTTGGCCGGGCTGAACGTAGGCTCCGCTACGTAGCGCTCCTGAGGCAGCTCGCGTTCTGGTTGCCGTTGCCCTTCGGCTACGCTGCCTGCGCGCTCACGTTGATCAAGATCGGGGTTTTAAGCCCATTTGGCCAGCAGATCGCCCTCTTCGTGGGCATTGGCTGCGCTCTGTTCGTGGCCGCGCGCGCAGTGCTCGCACTGCTCCGTCCCCCGCCGCGCTGGGCCCCGGCGTTGGCCCTCGATGCGCACCACGCGCTGGGCGACCGGGTGACGACCACACTCGAGCTTGCGAGCCTCCCCAGCGCCGAACGGACGGGCTTCGTTGCCGCGGCCATCGAAGACGGCCTGGCCGTGGCGTCGCGGCTCGAGCCGCGGCGCGCGGTTCCCGTGCGGGTGCCTGCGGAGCTCGGACTGTCCGGCCTGTTAGTGCTTTTGCTGGGCGGCATTGCCTGGCTCGAGGTTCGGACGGAGCGAATCCTGCCACCCGAGGCTAGCTTCGAACCCCTGGTGATGGCGGCGGATGACGTGTCGCTCTACCGGGATGTGGCCGGACAGTTGCTGCAGCAGGCGCAGGATCCTGAGGCTTTGGCCGCAGCACGGCGGTTCAACGCCTTGATAGAAGATATTGCGGACCGCCGCCTCGATAGGCGGGACGCGTTCCAACGTCTGGGCGAGCTCGAGGCGGAGCTTGCCTCCAAAGCGGACGCCGACAAGGAGGGCCGCGAGCTCGGCTTGCAGGGCCTGGCGCGGGAGCTTTCGCGCAGCGGGCTCACCAAGCCCGCCGCCGACGCTCTGGAGCAGAAGCGCCTCGCGGATGCTGAAAAAGCACTGCGACTGCTGGCTGAGCGCCTGCGCAGGAAAGAGGGTCGACCCAACGCCAGCGAGCTTGCGAAGCTGCGCAGCGCGCTCGAACGGGCCAGTCGCGTCAGCGCCGAGCGCTCCGCTGCCATCGAGCAGCGGCGCAACGAGCTGCGCGAGCAGCAAAAAAGCCTGCTGAAAAAGCCGAGCGACCCCAAGGCGGCGGCCGGCGCGGAGGCCAAGCTGCAGGAAAACCGCCGCAAGCTGGAGCGCCTCGACCGAGAAAAGGCGCGCTCGGACCGCGCCCAGCGGGAGGTCAGCGAGCTCGATCGGGAGCTCGCGAAGGCTGCCGAAGAGCTGATGAAGGAGAGCCCGCAAAGCGCCGAGAGCCTCGAGCGCGGCGCCGAGGACCTCAATCGCATGGCCAAACGCGACTTGAGCGAGCAGCAAAAGCGCGAGCTTTTGCAGCGCATGCGCGAGCTGCGTGAGGTGCTCCGCCAGCAGGGCCAAGGCGGTGCCGACCGCATGCAGCAAATGAAGCGCTTTGGACAGCGCGCCCGCGGCGGCCGCCCAGAAGGCGGGAACGAAAAGCCCGGCGGCAAGGGCAAGGGGCAGGGCAAAGGTCAGGGTCAGGGCGTGGAGACCATCACCATCCCGCGAATCACGCAGGTGCCGGTCTCTGGGCCTAGCTCGGGTCAGGGGCAAGAATCACAGGGCGATGGCGCCCCCGGGGAGCAGCCCGCCGCGGGAAAGCAGGCGGGCAAGGGCCACGATCCCAATCTGCAGGGCGAGGCGACGGCGCTCAAGAGCCAAACCCAGGACGTGAGCGCAGCGGGCATCGACACCGGCCAGGGCACGGCCTCGGCAGAGGTCATCTACGGGGCCGCCGAGCGCGGCTTCGTTGGCAAAGGTTATCGTGACGTTTACGTCGAATACGAGACGGTCGCCGAGCAAGCGCTCGAGCACGACCAGATCCCGCCCGGGTACCGCTTCTACGTGCGCCGCTACTTCCAACTGATCCGCCCGAGAGAGTAGACAATGATCGAATCCGAAAGCGTCCGGCACGAGGTGGAGGAGTTTCGCGGGCGCATCGCTGCTTTGCGCGAGGAGATCGCCCGGGTCATCGTCGGGCAACGGGAGGTCGTGGACGGCGTGCTCACCTGTATGCTCGCCGGCTCACACGCGCTGCTCGAGGGTGTGCCTGGACTCGGCAAGACGATGCTGATTCGCACCTTGGCCGGCGTGCTGGGCCTGGAGTTCAAGCGCATTCAGTTCACGCCCGATCTGATGCCGGCAGACATCATCGGCACGGTCGTGCTCGACCAGGCAGCCGATGGCCGGCAGCTGCTCGAGTTCAGACGCGGCCCGGTGTTCGCCAACATCGTGCTGGCGGATGAAATCAACCGCGCCACGCCCAAGACACAGAGCGCGTTGCTCGAGGCCATGCAGGAGCACCACGTCACCGTCGGGCGCACGACGTATCCGATCGAGCAGCCCTACTTCGTGCTCGCGACGCAGAACCCATTGGAGCTGGAGGGCACTTACCCTCTGCCGGAGGCGCAGCTCGATCGCTTCTTCTTCAAGCTGCAGGTGCCGTTCCCCTCCCGCGAAGATCTGCACGGCATCCTCGAGCGCACCACCAACGCGGACAGCGCCGAGGTGAAAAAAGTCCTCTCGCGGGACGAGCTGCTCGCCATGCAGGCGCTGGTACGGCGGGTCCCTGCGGCCACCCACGTGCGGGACTATGCGATCCGCGTGCTGCAAGCCACGCACCCGGATTCCGAGTCCGCACCGAGCTCGGTGAAGCGCTTCGTGCGCACGGGAGCGTCACCCCGCGGGGTGCAGGCAATGCTGCTCGCGGCCAAGGTGCGCGCGCTTCTGGAAGGGCGCTTCGCGGCTGCTATCGAGGACGTGAAGGTGGCGGCTCGCCCAGCGCTGCGTCACCGCTTGCTGCTCAGCTTCGAAGGTGAAGCCGAAGGCGTGCAACCGGACGCCTTGATCGGCGAGATTTTGCAGGCGACCCAGGCCAGCAAAGACTGAGCGCAGCATGGGCGTTCTCGACCGTTTTCGCCGCGCAGGAGCCCCCGCTCCGCGGTCGGCCAACAGCCTTTTCGACGACGAGTTCCAGCGCAAGCTCGAGATGCTGGCGCTGGTCAGCCGCCGCGTCTTTGCCGGACGCTGGCGCGCCGAACGGCGCAGCAAGAAGAAGGGCAGCGGCGTCGAGTTCGCCGACCACCGCGACTACGTGCCAGGTGACGATTTTCGAAGCGTCGACTGGAACGTCTACCAGCGGTTCTCGCGACTCCTCGTGCGCCTGTATGAAGAGGAGGAAGATCTCGGAATCTACTTCTTGATCGACACCTCGAGGTCGATGGGATTCGGCGATGCGGCGAAGTTCGACCACGCGCGCAAGCTGTGCGCAGCGTTGGCTTACGTGGGCCTGGCCAATTTGGACCGCGTCACCCTGGTGTCGCTTTCGGACCGCGTCTCGGCGCGCATGCCGCCGACGCGCGGCAAGGGGCGCATCTTCAAGGTCTTCGAGTTCCTGCGCGCGCTCGAGCCCGCCGGGCAGACGGATCTGGCCGTGGCGCTCAGCACCTTCGTCGCCCAGAACAAGCGCCGTGGCCTGGCCGTGCTGATCAGCGACCTCTACGATCCGGCCGGGTTCGAGGGTGGCATCAACGTGCTCAGGTACAACAAGTTCGAGCCGTATGTGTTGCACCTGATCAACCCGCGCGATGGCCGACCCGATCTCAAAGGCGACGTGCGACTCTATGATTGCGAGACCGGCGAAGAGCGCGAGGTCACGGTGACCGACGCGCTCCTCCGGCGCATGGAGCAGGCACTGACGGACTACCGCGCCGGCATCGAGCGCTTCTGCACCTCCCGGCAGGTCCCTTACTTCGCGGCGGACGTGGGGCGGCCCTTCGAAGACGAGGTGCTCGAGCTCTTCCGACGCGGAGGGTTTCTCCGCTGATGACCCTGCTCGGGCTGCCGCTAGCCACCCTGGCATGGTTGTTCGGAGCCTTCGCCGCCGTGACCACGGCCCTTTACATCCTGAAGCTGCGTCGCCGCGCCGTCGCGGTGCCCTTTGCCCAGATCTGGGATCGGGTGCTGCGCGACCGCGACAATAGCCAGCTCTTTTCCCAGCTCCGGCGCTGGCTGTCGCTGGTTTTTCAACTGCTGTTGCTGGCGGCGCTGGTGCTTTCGCTCGGCGATCCACGTTTGGCGAGCAGCACGAGCTCGGGACGCAACGTAGTGATTCTGGTGGACGCGAGCGCTTCCATGAAAGCAGTCGATGTCGCGCCGTCGCGGCTGGAAGTCGCCAAGGCCCAGGTGCGGCGCTTCGTCCGCGGGCTCGGCGCGGCCGATCGTGCCGTGATCGTGCAGATGGACAGCTTGCCGACGCCACTGACTACCTTGAGCGGCGAGCCGTCGGAGCTCGAGCCAGCCATCGATCGCATTGCCGCGCTGGACACCCAGGCAGACCTCGGGCGCGCTCTAGATTTCGCGGAAGACACCTTGAGGGGGCTGCCGCAGGCAGAGGTCGTGCTGGTGACGGACGGGGCGCTGCGCGTGCCGGCAGCACCGCGACCCGGAAACCTTCCGCTGCGACTCATACCGGTGGGTGAGAAAGCCACCAACGTCGCCATCAGCGAGTTTTCTGCTCGCCGCTACCCACTCGACAAGGCTCGGGTCGAGGTCATGCTCGAACTCGACAACACCAACGATAAGTCTGCCGACGTCGAGCTGACCTTACTCGGCGACGGGCTCGTGATCGACGTGCAACGCTTGCGCTTGGCGGCCGGCGAGCAGCTGCCACGATTTTACCCCGACATTGCCGGCGCGAGCCGCAAGCTCGAGGCTCGAGTGAAGCTGCTCGGGGATGAGCCCGACGTCCTGGCGGCGGACGACCGTGCCTTCGCCTTGATCCCGGAGCGGCGCCGCGCCCGGGTACTGGTGGTGACACCCGGCAACACGTATCTGGAAGCAGCCTTGCTGCTCGATGAATACCTCGACGTTACCTACCTGGCGCCTGCTCTCTACCCGCCTCGCGAAGCCTTCGACGTCACGGTGTTCGATGGCGTCTCCCCAACCCCGGCCAAGCACACGGGCTCGCTTCTGTACGTCAATCCGCCAGCAGCGGGCAGCCCGGTGGGTCTCGAGCGGCGTATCGAGGGCTTTGGCTTCGACCGCTGGGATCGCAAACACCCGATCTTGCGCTTTGCCGCGCTGGGCGACGTGCAGGTGGCGGAGGGGTTTCGCTTGCTACCAGGCAAGGAAGATCGCGTGATCGGCGAGAGTGATCTCGGTCCCATCCTCGTCAGTGGCAACCGCGGCGGACAGCGCTTCGTGGCTCTCGGCTTCGATCCCCGCCAAAGCGACTTCGTGCTGCGTCCCGCCTGGCCGCTCTTCGTGCTGAGCTCGATCGACTACTTCGTCGAGGAAGACAGCGGGTATCTGTCCTCCTACCGCACGGGTCGGAGCTTCCGCATTCCGGCGCCGAGCGGTGTCGACCAGGCCGAGCTGACCCGCCCCGATGGCCAGACCTCGAGCGTGCCGGTCAAGGACGGGCGCGCGGTGTTCTTCGGCGACGCCGCCGGATTTTACACATTGCGCACCGCGGGCAAGGAGCCGACGAGCTACGCCTTTGCCGCCAACCTCGCCGATCCAGAGGAGAGCCGCATTGCTCCGCGCCGCGAGCTCGGCATCGGTTCGCAGCCGACGCGGCTGGCCGAAATGGGAACGCCGGGGGTGCGGCGTCGATTCTGGGCGCTCTTGCTGCTCGGTGTCGCGGCGTTCTCGGTCGTCGAGTGGTTCACTTATCATCGGCGGGTGACGGTTTGAGGCGCCGCGTTCGCAACGCGCTCTGGGCGGGCGTGCTGCTGCTCGGTGTTTGCCTGCTCGCCATCGTGTACCAGCGTTTCGTGCTCGCGGCGCCGGCGAGCGCCTGGAAGTGGACGCGTGAAGGGCAAAGCTTCGAGCTCCTGACGCCGCAGGCCTTCGGCGTGCTGCTCGTCGTGCCGTTTCTGTTCTGGGCGCTCGGCAAGTCGCTCGCCGATTTGCCCTGGCAGCAGCGCGTGCTCTCGATAGTGTTGCGGATCAGTTTTCTGGCGCTGCTGGCGCTCGCGCTCGCGAGCCCCGTGCGTTCCGAGTCCACCTCGCGGGTGTGCACGGTCATCGTGGTCGACGTGAGCGATTCGGCCTCGGACGAAGCCATCGAAGACGCCCGCACCACCATCGAGCGCTTCGCGACGGCACGCCGCCCCGACGACCTGGTGCGGCTGGTCACTTTTGCAGCGCGCCCGCGGCGGGTGGAGCTCGAGCAGGACGGCGCGTTGTTCATTCCAGCGGCCGCGGCGCTGCGTCACGCGGCCACGAAATCCGAACCCGCGCTCGCGAGCGGGCGCCCCGGCGCCAGCACGGACATCCAGGCGGCGCTGCAGCTTGCCTATGGTCTGTTTCCTCCCGGCTACCTCAAGCGAGCGCTGCTCGTCAGCGACGGGCTCGAGACGGAGGGGGACCTGCTCGCCGAGGCGAACCGCGCGCGCAACCTGGGTGTGCGGTTGTCGGCAGTGCCCTATCGGCGCCCGCCCCCGGCGGAGGTCAGCGTGGTGTCGCTCGGCCTACCTGACAAGGTCGACGTCGGGCAGACCTTTCCCGTGCGCACCGAGATCTACGCCAGCCGCGCGGCGACGGCGCGAGTGCGCCTGTTCCAGGGCGAGGCTCTCAACGGGCTCGAGGGCGTGCGCGAGGTCACGCTCCAGCCCGGTCGCAACGAGCTCGAGTTCAAGAGCGTCGTACGGCTCGGCGGTGAGGTGACCTACGCAATCGACGTCGAGCCCCACGGCCCCGACACCTTCAAGGAGAACAACGCCTATCGCGCGACCCTCGAGGTACCTGGGCGCCCGCTCGTTCTCTACATCGAGGGCCAGCCGCAGCGCGCGAGTTATCTGACGCAGGCGCTGAGCGCCCAGCAATTCGACGTGGACGTGCGTGCGCCGAGCGCGTTCCCGGGCTCGCTCGGGGAGCTCGAGCGGTTCGACTTCGTGATCGTCTCCGACACGCCCCGCGAGGCGCTCAGCCCGACTGGGGAGGAGCTGCTCGATCGCTACGTCCGGGACGTGGGGGGTGGCTTTCTGTTCGCGGGAGGTCCCTCTGGGTACGGGCTCGGCGGCTGGGCACACAGCACCATTGAGCGCCTGCTGCCCGTGCGGATGGATGCGCAGCGTCGCAAAGAGATGCCGGGCGTGGCGATGGCGCTGGTGATCGATCGCTCGGGTTCCATGAGTGGGTTGCCCATGGAGATGGCGAAGGCCGCGTGCACCGCCACCCTGTCCACTCTACAGGGTGATGATCTGATAGAGGTGATTGCCTTCGACGGCGAGCCGGTGCGCTACGTGAAGGCTCAGCCGGTGCGCTATCGCAGCCGCATCCAGCGCGACATTCAGAGCATTCAGCCCGGCGGCGGCACCGAGATCTTCCCCGCGCTGGACATGGCGTACCAGGACCTGTCAGTGGTGCAGGCGCGCAAGAAGCACGTGGTGCTTCTGACGGACGGCCAGGCTCCCACCCAGGGCATCCGCGAGCTGGCGCAGGCGATGCTGGCCGAGTCCATCACCGTCACCACCGTCGGCCTGGGCGAGGGCGTCAACACGGAGCTCTTGCGCTCCATTGCAGACACCGGCGGCGGGCGTTTTCATCACGCGCCCGATCCGAACAGCCTGCCAAAGATATTCACCCGCGAAACCGAGCTCGTCTCTCAGCAAGCCGCCGTCGAGGAGTGGTTTCCCGTCGAGACCGTGTCGAACGCGGATTTCTTGAAGGGCATCTCCGTTGCGAGTGCGCCGCTGTTGCATGGCTACGTCTCCACCGAGCTCAAGCCGGCTCCGGCCCAGCTCGTCCTGCAGAGCGACCGGGGTGAGCCAATCCTGGCGCGCTGGCGCAGCGGGCTCGGCTGGGCCATCGCATGGACCAGCGACGTGAAGAACGGCTGGGCCGTCGAGTGGTTGCGCTGGCCGAGCTTCGGTAAGTTCTGGGGACAGCTCGTGCGCGAGCACATGCGCGTGAAGCGGCGACGCGAGGTTGCCATGAAGACGGAGATCGATGGCTCGAACGTACGGGCGACGGTCGACGGCTTCACCGCGGACGAGCGCTTCGACAACGGCTGGTCCTCCACGCTGAAGGTGCAAAAGGTCGGCAGCAAGGCCGAGGCGCGCAGTGTCCCGCTGCGGCAGAGCGCGCCCGGGCGCTACGAGGCCGACTTCCAACTCGACGGCTACGGCTCGTTCCTGCTGCGAGCCGAGCACGCGCGCCGCAACGAGCAGGGCGACCTGCAGCCCGTTGGGTCGAGCTTCGCGCACGTGTCCAATCCCTATCCGCGCGAGTACGTGAGCTTCGAGCCGGACATCGAGCGTCTGAGGCGCGCCGCCCTTTCTGGTGGGGGGGTGCTGGATCCGGAGCCCGCCGCGCTGTTCGATCCCCGCGGCGAGAAGATCCTGCATCACGTCGAGCTGTATGCGCGCTTCGTGCTGGCAGCGTTGTTGGTGTTCGTTCTCGATTTGCTGGTGCGCCGCGTGCGCCTCTTCGATCGCAAATCGATCGCCCGCGCACGCTGACGCCGCCCGCGCGCTCGGCTTTCGTGCAGCCGTGCAGGTACGGACGCCATGTTTCTTTGGGTAGACAAGGGTGTGTGGTAGTGGGTGCGGTCTTTGCTGCGGAGGATCAGGATGGCCAGGGCTCGCACTCGATGGGTTTCCGTTTCGGCGGCGCTAGCTGCTGCATTGCTGCAACATTCCAGGATCTTCGCCCAACCCGCGCCGCTGCCCGCGGAGCCTGCGCCCGGCGCTCAGCCCGCAGCCCCGCTGCCACCCGCCGCCGAGCCTATCCCGCCGGCTGGCAGCGATGCCCAGACGCCGCCTGGCACTCAACCTCCGGTGTGGGCACCCGCGCCGGGGCCCGAGTTGCCGCCACCCGCAGCGCAAGCGCCGGCCTTTGACGCCGCTCCACCCGTCGTGGACGTGCAGGTCGCGCCGACGCCGCTACCGGAGGTGGCGCCGGAAGCGGCACCCGAGGAGGACGGAGCTTGGTACGACAGCTTCGAGCTCAGTGCTTTTGCCGACGTTTACGCGGGCGTGGACTACAACTTCCCCAAGGCACAACAACCGAACCCGATCCGCGCGTACGACGTGGCGCAGGGTTTCGCGCTGGCCTGGGTGGGTCTGGATGTCTGGCGTGCGGCCGACCCCGTTGGAGGAGCCGTGTCGTTGCGCTTCGGACCCGAAGCGGAGCGGCTCGCGGCGGCCTGCATCGACGGCGACGGTGACTGCGACAGTGACATTGGCCTCTCGCTCGTGAAGCAGGCGTTCGTCTCCTGGCGACCCGGAGGAGCAACCGCACCGGTCACGCTCGACCTCGGCAAGTTCGACACTCCGTTTGGCGCTGAGGTCGCGGAGAGCCAGGGCAACATCAACTACACGAGAGGCGCGCTCTACTGGCTCGGTCAGCCCGCCTACCACACGGGCTTGCGCGTTGGCGCTGACCTCGACCGGCACTTCAATCTGCGCTTTCTGGCCGTGAACGGCTGGAATCGCTCGCTCGACAACAACGCCGGCAAGTCGCTGGGTCTGCAGGCGACGCTACGGATCCCGAGGGCCGAGGGCGTCGACGAGGACGCGCTAACGATTGCTGTGGGCTATCTCGGCGGCCCCGAGCACGACGACTTTGCGCTCGTGAGCTGCCCCCCTGGCCAGCGCTTCGATGTGGCCGCCAATCCAAGTACCGGCTGTGTCGACAGTGCTGGCAGCCCCGGAGGGGAAGGACTGGTAGACCGCGGCAACGCCAACACCAAAGGTCTGCGTCATTTCTTGGACCTGACCACCGTTGCCGCGCCCACACCGGAGCTGCGCCTGTTGCTCAACGGCAGCCTCGGCATCGACAATCAACGAAGCCTGGCGGACGTCTCCACCTTCGAGAGCGTGCTGTGGTACGGCGTGATGCTTGGCGGCCGCTATGCGGTGACCGACGCATTCGGTGTGGCGGCGCGCGGCGACTATTACGGGGATCCCGACGGCTACACGACGGGCGCGGGCGCGGCGAATGATGTCCGGCTGGTGACGGGCACGCTCACTGCGGACTACTCGCCGGCACACTTCATGGTGCTCAAGCTGGACGCGCGTCTCGACTGGTCCAACAAGCGGATCTTTCCCGACGGGCTGCGTGAGGTAGCGGGGAGCAGCTTCAGCACCACGCTCGGTGCCGTGTTCAAGACGAACTGAAGTCCACCACAACGGGCCTTCGTTCCCCTGCTGATGTAGAGTTCGCCTCATGGCGCAGCGTACCCGTGAGCTCGAGGCGGCGATCGACAAGGTCGTGAGCAGCTACGAGGGCCCTGACGAGATCAACAACCTCGACACCGCGGCGTTGCCCAACAAGCGCGACGTCGTCGAGGGCTACAAGCACCTGCGGCCGGCCATCTACATGGGCTTTTTCAGCCTACGCAGCCTCGACCGCGACAACCTGCGCTACGCGCTGAGTGAGCACCTGTATCCGGCCTATGAGCTGTTCGTCGAGCAGATCGGCCGGGCGCTGCTGTACGAAGAGCGCTTTCACGGTGGAACCCGCGCCGTCGGTTATGCGGAAGAAGTCACGCTTTCGCTGCTGCACAAGCTGCCCGAGATTCGCCAGACGCTGAACGCCGACATCGTGGCAGCGTTCGAAGGGGACCCGGCAGCGCGTAGCATCGAGGAGATCGTGTTCAGCTACCCCGCCGTGGAAGCGATCACCGCCTATCGCGTCGCGCACGAGCTCTACCTGGCCAGTGTTCCGATCATTCCGCGCATCATCTCGGAGTACGCGCACTCGCAGACCGGCATCGACATCCATCCTGGCGCCCAGATTGGGCCGCGCCTGCTGATCGATCACGGGACGGGCGTGGTGATCGGCGAGACCGCCGTCATCGGCAGCAACGTCAAGCTCTTCCAGGGGGTGACGCTAGGCGCGCTCAGCGTGCGTCGGGCTGAGTGCGGTAGTCCTCGTTCCCACAAGCGTCACCCAACCATCGAGGACAACGTCACGATCTACGCCGGCGCCACCATCCTGGGTGGTGAGACCGTGATC
>DASQDA010001132.1:0-4412 GCA_035634435.1 Polyangiaceae bacterium | reverse complement strand
TGGCAAAGGTCGACACGCCCGAGCTCGACGACGGCGACGAGCTTGCCCATCGCATCGAGGCGCTCGAAGGCGCCGTGCGGTCCCTTCAGCGGCGCGACCAAGCTCAGCTCCGCGCACTGGCGGCGTCCGCCCCGTCGAGCGGCCGGGACAGCGCGCGGCCCGCCGAGGCGAGATCGCTCGTCGACGATCCCGTCTTCGAGGCCGCGGTGACGGACGTCATGGAGCGCGTTGCCGAACAGCAGGCAACTGAGCGCCAAGCGCAGCGGGAGGAACGTCAGAAGCAGCGTGTGGATCACTGGGCGACGGAGCTCAGTGCAAAGCTTGCTCTCACACCGGAGCAGCGGGCCAGCCTTCTGCAAATCCGCACGAGCATGCAAGAGGAGATGCAGAGGGCCTTCGACGCGGACGCGGGAGCAGCGTTATCGCGTGAGCAACGGCGCGCCCGAGCGCGCGAGATTCAGGCCACTGCCGAAGCCAGGCTCGGCGCAGCGCTTTCCGGCCGACAGCTCGCTGAGTACGAGAAGCTGGATCCCGAGCTCAAGCTGAGTCGTGGCTCTCGAATGCGCCCGGGCGGGTGAGTCGACTGGCCGCTGAGCGAAGGCAGACGCGAGGCGCTTTGACGCTCAGCCGCCCAGTTGCACCGATCGCGGGCCAGAACTGGTGCACGCGGGCTGCCACGTGGCAGCACACCCACACTACTCCCGCTCCGAGCTTCCCTTCAGCTCTCCCTCGAGCGCTGCTCTTGGCCCACCACGGCCACGTCGCTCATTGGACGGCGCAACCCTCGCTCGTGGGCGGCGACTAATTCCAGCGCTCCCACTCCCGCACGTAGTAACCGACCAAGGCCTGATTGTCGATGCGGTTCACCTCGACGGGCACCCGAGACATGTCGGGCGGAAAGACGAACAAGGAGGCGAGCCGCCAGTCGTGGAGATAGCGCAGCTGCGCGAGAGGAATATGGCTCGGCGGCGTCAACGGTGCACGGGCCGCGAGCACGAACCCCCACTCGCCGAAGGACGGCAGGAACACGCGGTAGGGCAGAGCTTGCAGCCCGGCGCTCTCCAGGGTGCGAGCCACGCACCAGAAGGCCGAGCGAGCAAACAGCGGCGAGGTCGCCTGGACCGCGACGATACCGCCGCTGCGAAGGCGCGCCTCCACCAGGCGGTAGAACTCGATGGAGTAGAGCTTTCCGATCGCGTAATTGCTGGGGTCAGGGAAGTCGAGGACGATCACGTCGAACTGGCGCCGAGCTGCCCGCAGGTACAGCAAGGCGTCCTCGTTTCGAATCTCCACCCGAGCATCGGCGAGCGCGCCCGCGTTCAGCAGGCGTCCGGGTCCGGGTCGAGCGAACAGGCGTGTCATGGCCGGGTCCAGATCGACGACGGTGACCCGCTGCACGTCGGGCCAGCGAAGCACCTCCCGCGCCGCCAACCCGTCGCCACCACCGCCTATCATCACCTCTTGCCTCCGAGCGGCCAGACTGAGCGCCGGATGCACCAGGGCTTCATGGTCGCGGTGCTCGTCGCGTGACGAGAACTGCAGGTGACCGTTGAGGAAGAGGCGAAGCTCACCTGCCAGCTCGGTGAGCACGATGCGCTGATACGCGCTCTGCTCGGCGTGCACCACGTTGCCCGGATGCGCGGACGCATCCGCGAGCCGTGTCAGCGAATCGGCGCGCAGCAGCGCAAAGAGCAGGATGCCAATCACGGCCAGCGCGCGCAAACGCGCCTGCGCGAGCTGCCCAGCCGTGACGCCCGGGACACCCGCCAGCGCCCACGTCGAGGCTAGCCCGATCGCGGCGTTGAGCAGCCCCGAGACGATGGAGCTTTTCACGAGCCCCAGCTCGGGGACGAGCACCAGCGAAAACGCGACCGAGCCGAGCAGCGCGCCCACGTAGTCGAACGTGAGAGCCTGGGCAATCAGCTCCTTGAGCTCGAGGCGGTGCTCGAGCACCCGGATCAGCAGGGGCAGCTCGAGGCCCACCAAGACGCCCACCGCACCGACCGTCGTGTAGAGGAGCAACTCCCACGCGCCGAGCCAGCCGAACGCGAGCAGTAGCCCGGGTGCGCTCAAGCCGCCGACCAGCGCGGTCGAGAGCTCCACGTCGATGAACGTGAGCGCCAGCCGCTGTCCGACCCAGCGCGAAAGACTTGCTCCCACACCCATGGCCGACAAGTAGACCCCGATCACGAGTGAGAACTGGCTGACCGTGTCGCCCAGGACGTAGCTGGCGACGGACGCCATGCCCAGCTCGTAGACGAGCCCGGACGTAGCGATCGCCAGCACCATGGCGAACAGAACGCGCGGACGGGGGGCCTTGGGCGCAACCTCCAAGTCAGCCGCCGATAGCTGCCGCGATGATGATGCTGAGCCCGATGATGAGCGAGCCCATCAACACGGCGAGCGCGGTGTTCTGATCTTCTTCGATCTCCTTGCGAATCGAGAACGGTGACAGGGCGTGCAGTATCCAGAAGCAGAGGGCGAACAACAGGATTCCGAGCACGCAGTACACGATGGATGCGACCAGAGCTTTGGCGAACGGGGTCCAATCGACCTGCATGGTGGTGTCTCCTTTTATCGAAGCTTCGCCGTCATGAGCGACTCTTCGCGAGTCTGAACGCGGCCCGCGGGGCTACCGCCCGGCACGAGAGTGGGATAGTCTCTTGCGAGGGCAGCCGAAAGACCGAAGTATGTGTTTCACGCGCATCAGCGTTCGATCGACAGCCACGCCGGGCTCCGGGGCTCCTGGCGAGCGTGCGCGCGGTCGCCCAACGATCGCCAGCGTTTCCGTCAGCCCGCGAAGCGGGGCACCGTGTTGATTCTTCTCGGCCCCGACTTCGCCGGGACGAACGAGGCGTACGAGCGGCTGGCCAGCGCCACCGGGCTCTCGGCTTATGACCTGCGGGCGCGTCTGCGTCCGGGGACCTGGGGCGTCGTGAAGGCGTTGGCAGACGCAGCTCAGGCCGAGGCGCTGGTAAGCCAGCTCGGCTTGGCGGGTTTTGCTGCGAAGCTGGTGGATTCCGCCGTAGCCAACGATTCCGACCGACGCATCGTGGCGGCGGTCGCGATCACCTTGCGTGACGAAGGCTTCGTCGTGCAGCTGCGCGACCGCGCGGTCGACGTGGCCTACTCCGCGGTTGCGTGCGTCGTTCGTGGGGAGGTGCAGCCGGGGCGAAGCGTGGAAGGTGTGCCGTCGAGCTCTGTCAGCACCACCTTCCGTACGCCAGTGCCGGGCGCGGAGCCCGGCGTCGGACATGACACATCAGCGCTATCGGTCGAGGCGTACCAGGCGGCGGACCTGCATTTCTTCACCGTCAGCTGGGTGGCGCGCCTCGATGCTCGCGCCCTCGACTTGGTGGCAAGCGAGCTCCGGGTGGCCGCGCTGGATGCGCTGGTAGAAGAGCTGGCGCAGCGCGCACGGGTGCGCGTCGACCGCAGCGCGCGCACGTCGAGCCTCGCCTCTTTCGCGCAGACGCTGCCGAGACGAGCCAGTGTCGAGCCGCCGAGCGGGCGCGACGTGAGGCGCGAGCAACCCGACCTGCGCTTCGATAGCTATTCGCGGCTCGTCGGGGAAGCCGAACGCCGCGCGCGTCTTACCTGAGCTCAGAAGCGGAGCAGGGCCTCAGCCGTCGCGGCGAGCGCCGGCTGCGACCGCGCTGCAGTCGGCCTGTTGCTTCTTGCTCGAGGCACAGAGCGTCGTTACACGGTCGCGAAGCGCTCGCGCGCGTCGCTCGTTCTGTCGTAGCTGGCCGCCAGTGCTGTACATCTCCGCCAGACGCGCGCACGCGAGCACGCGCCCAGACTCACATTGCCGGACGTAGAGGGTCACTGCCATGCGCCGCAGCTTGGTTGCGCGGTCGGCGTCGCGCGTCAGCAGCAGCCCTGCGTCCAGTCCCAGCGCTGCTCGCTCGCAATCTTCCGGCGCCTTGCGATTGCAACGGACCTGCGCGGCCAAAAGTTCCTTCTCACTCGCCGGCGCGGTGAGCAGGAAGGCGCGAGGCCACGCATCGGGCGATTCGGCCGGCGACGGCGGCGCCCCGCGCGAGACGCTGGGCGCGGCCGCGCGTGCAGCGGGGGCCGTGGGATGGCGCGAGGCAGCTCCTGCGGCGCTAGCCCCTCCAGACGCCCGCTGCTCGAGCGGCGGAATCGGCTCCGCCTCGGTGCTGGTGGCCGCTGCGCCCTCATTGCGGGCCGGCTCCGAACGAGCGCCTGCCAGGGCAAACCACGCACCGACCAGGCCGCCGCAAACGATGGGCAGCCAGGTGGTTGCTCGGCTCATGCAGCGAGCCCTTGCCGTTCGAGCAGCGCGTCGGGACGGGGCTCCCGGCCCATGAAGCTCACGAATAGATCCATTGGATCCCTGCTGTCGCCGAGCGCCAGGATGCGATCGCGAAACTCAGCACCAACGCGCG
>DASQDA010001131.1:0-2120 GCA_035634435.1 Polyangiaceae bacterium | reverse complement strand
GTGCGGTAAGGACGATGCTCGCCGACACGAGCGCCGCCCTCGGTGACCGCACGGGGCTGATCGACGACCTGAGTGTCGACGGCCGCGTTCAGGCGGTGCTTCGCTGTCCGCCCGACCAGGCCGTGTCGGCCGACGCTCGCGCAACGGGTGCGGGCGCAGCGATGCAGCAAGATCTTGGCACCCTCGAGCTGGCTCTGGCGCTCCGAGACTCCCGTGTCGAGCGCGCGGCCAGCGGGCGGGCCGTGGCTTGTCGCCTGCTCGTTGGCCCGCAGGGCGCCGCCCCCGACGCGCTGACCTTCAGCGCCACTCTGGCGGTGGATTTGGGCGCCGATCTCAGCATTGGTGACACGCTCGAGGGCGCGTTGCTCGTACAAGCCCGTGGTATCCAGGCCACGCCGCCGCTGAAAGACCCGGTCGGCGACACCTACGACCTGCGTGTGGCGGCCGACGGCAGCACCGAGTCGCTCTTCGATCTGGCGACACTCAGGCTGCGCGAGCGCGGCACGGTGGTCATCGGTGTGTCGCCGGACGAGTCCTTGAGCATTCGAGAAAAGCGAGGGACATGGCAGTGCAACGCTCAAGGGCAGAGCTGCAGTCTCGCGCGTTGAAGTGGGCGCTGGCGCCCGCAGCGCTGCTCGTCGCGCTCGGTGCTGACGCGGAGCCATTCAGCCGCGGACAGCGCGTGGAGTACACCGCGCGAACGCTCAACGCTGGAGAGCTCACCCTCGGCCCTACCAAGGTGCACGCCGGGCTCCTCGACACCATTCTCGTGGGCACCTACGTCCCGACGTGGTTCACGTGGCCAGTGTTGGGAGCGCCGATCCCAACCGCTTTCATCAAGGTCCGCGATCCGTTCGCAGCGCGTCTGGCCGTTTCGCTGCGCGCCACGCTCGTGTACCTGAGCACCCGCGCCTTGTCCGGCATCACCGACGATTCGAGCACCGAGGGCGCTCTGCTGATCGTGCCGGTCGAGGGCGCGCTGACGTTCCGCTTCAGCCGGCGCTTTGCACAGAGCACGGAGCTCACGTACGTCGCTGGCGGGCTGACGCGCAACACGGCGAGCACTACGACGCTGGAGGGCTCTGCTGTTTCGAGCAACGTGACGTTCTCGACCTTCTCCGAGCTGCAACTGACTGACACGTTTGCGCTCACCTGGCTGAATCGCGTTCTGCTGTACCAGGGCGGCACGCGCATCCGTGCTCGTGCGACGCAGGGGGCGACGAGCATCGACGCCGATATCGAGATTCGCAATCGCCAGGCGCTGACGGCCTGCGCCGTTCCCGGCGTACAACTCACGTTTGGCGCGTTCAACTTCGACGTGGGGTTGGGCTACGGCTCTTGGTGGCTCCCCATCATCCAGTTACCGCTTCCGTATTACGGCCTGGTGCCGGAGGCGAATGCCTACGTCCGCTTTTGAGCTCGCGAGTGTGCTGATTCCGCTGGGGGGTAAGCTGACTTGCCGGACTCTGCAGGGATCAGCACCACCACCGGAGAAATCTACTCACAGTGGCTGGCCCGACAATCGGCTCGGGGAAATGAGAAGCGTCTTTAACAATTGGGTAGCGAAGAGTCTCTTTTCTGACAATCTTCGAGTGAGCAATGCAACT
Source organism: Polyangiaceae bacterium (assembly GCA_035634435.1). Taxonomy (GTDB): domain Bacteria; phylum Myxococcota_A; class Polyangia; order Polyangiales; family Polyangiaceae; genus PMG-095. The sequence continues at coordinate 513 of DASQDA010001131.1, read as the reverse complement.
GCTGGGTGGCGGGGTGACTCACTTGGTCGCCGGCCGCGCGCTCCCGTAGGGCGTTAACGCAGGTAGGGTCCTCTTCTTGTCAGGAGTCTCTGGAATGATGCATCGAGCGCAGCTTACTCGGCGTCGCGGGCTTCCCGCCCTGGCCGCCGCTTGCCTGGCATTAAGCGCGGGCTGCAGTGGCTCCGTGGGCGACGACGGCAATCCCGCCACCACCGGCGGTGCTGCCGGTGGCTTCCCGCCCGGCACCGCAGGAGCCAGTGGCGCGACAGGTCCAGGGGCCGGTGGTAGCGGTAATGCGCCCTCGACGAGCACGGGTGGCAACAGCTCTGCTGGCACCCCGAGCACTCCGGGTGGCGGCGGTGGAGGCGTCGTGCCGGGGGTGGCCTGCGAGGGCCCCGACGTCGCTGCTCCCAAGCGCCTCATCCGCTTGACCTTCAACCAGATCGCCAACTCCGTGCGGTCGTTGTTCGGCGACGTCGCCGCGACGCTCATCACCACCAAGTACCAGATAGG
>DASQDA010001130.1:0-9097 GCA_035634435.1 Polyangiaceae bacterium | reverse complement strand
CAATTCTCCTGGCGTAACTGCGAGGAAAAGCTGAGGCGACCCGCTCTCTTTGGTCGGCCGGCCAGTGAACGGCGGGCCGGAGCGGGGGGCGAAACCGCGCTATACGCAGTGGCCGCGCATCGCGCTCCCTGTTCGAAAGCTCACCATCCGACATGCCCGCCGAGTTCGTCCACCTTCACGTTCACTCCCAGTATTCCTTTCTCACGAGCGCCGTGAAGCTGAGCGCGCTGGCGAGCCAGGTGAAAACGCTCGGAATGCCAGCGGTCGCTCTGACGGATCAGGCGAATATGTTCGGGGCCGTTCGCCACTACAACGCCTGCCGCGCGGCCGGGGTGCAGCCCATTCTCGGCTGTGAGATCAACGTCGACCGTCCGGGTGCTGGCACCGTTGACCACCTGGTGCTGCTTGCGGCCACCAACGAAGGCTATCAGAACCTGATTCGCCTGGTTTCTGATGGGCACTTGCAGCCAGCGAGCTCGCACGCGCCGAGCGTCACGCTGGACGCGATCACGGCCAGGAGCCGCGGCCTCGTGGCGTTGACTGGTTGCCTTGGCGGTCTGGTTCCGCAACGTGTGCTCGAGTTCGGACCCGACCAGGCGGATGGGGTGCTGGCGGATCTGAGAGATCGCTTCGAGCCCGGGCACGTGTTCGTCGAGCTGCAGGATCACGGCTTCCCGGAGCAGCCCGTCATCAACGATATCTTGGTGCAGTCCGCGCGCCGCCTGGGCCTGCCGCTCGTGGCCACCAACGACGTGCATTTCAGTGCGCGAGACGATGGTCAAGCACAGACGTACCTCGAATGCGTCAGGCAGGGTCGCACGTTCGAAGAGGCAGAGCCGCTGCACCACGGCAGCTTCGAGATGTACCTGAAGAGCGCCGAGGAGATGGCCGCGAACTTCAGCGCGCTGCCCGAGGCGCTCTCCAATACGCTGCGTGTCGCGGAGATGTGCTCGGAGCTCAAGCTGAAGCTCGGCACACCCATGCTGCCGCGCTTCTCGGTGCCACAAGGCTACGATACAGATACCTACTTCCGACACGTCGCCCTCGAAGGTCTGCAAGCTCGCATCCTCGAGCTGAAAGGCGTGGGCAAACGTATCGATGAGCCCACCTATCACGCTCGTTTGCAGCGCGAGCTCGACGTCATCGTGGGCATGAAATATCCAGGCTACTTCCTGATTGTCTGGGACTTCATTCGCGAGGCCAAGGCCCGCGGTATCCCCGTCGGGCCCGGCCGCGGCTCGGGCGCTGGGTCGTTGGTGGCGTTTTCGCTAGGGATCACGGAAATCGATCCGCTCCCCTACAACTTGCTGTTCGAGCGCTTCCTGAATCCAGAGCGCGTGTCGATGCCCGACTTCGACATCGACTTCTGCATGGCGAGGCGGGACGAGGTCATCCGCTACGTCTCCGACAAGTACGGAGAGGAGAGCGTCGGGCAGATTGCCACCTTTCAGAACTTGAAGGCGCGCAGCGTCATCAAGGACGTCGCGCGTGCCATGGGCATTGCTGCCTCGGAAGCACAACGCATCGCTAGCCTGGTTCCGGAGAAAGGCCAGGGCAAGATGTGCACCATCGAAGAAGCCCTGGAGATCGAACCGAAGCTGAAGGCGCTCGTCGACTCGGATCCGCGGATCGCGGAGCTGATCCGTCACAGCAAGAAGCTCGAAGGGCTCACGCGCCACGCCGGCATGCACGCCGCTGGCGTGGTCATCAGTGACGGGCCGCTCGCCGACCACGTGCCGTGTTTTCGGAGCGATTCGACCATCGTCACGCAGTACGACAAGGACGACGTCGAAGCGGCGGGTCTGGTCAAATTCGACTTCCTCGGCCTCAAGACGCTGACCGTCATCGACATCGCCCAGCGGCTGGTCAACGCGCGGCCGGATCGCCAGAATAAGCCACTCGACCTCTCCAAGATCCCCCTCGAAGACAAGGAGACGTATCAGCTGACGACCAGCGGTGAAACCACCGGGGTGTTCCAGCTCGAGTCCAGCGGCATGCAGCAGCTCTTGCGCCAGCTCAAGCCCGATTGCTTCGAGGATATCGTCGCCGTGGTGGCGCTCTACCGCCCGGGGCCGCTCGGCACGGGCATGATCGACGACTTCATCGGCAGCAAGCACGGGCGCAAGGCCATCCGTAAGTTGCACCCGCTGGTCGACGAGGTGCTGGCGCCGACCTATGGTGTGCCGGTTTATCAAGAGCAGGTGATGCAGATTGCGCAGCAGCTGGCGGGCTTCACGCTCGGCGGCGCCGATCTGCTGCGCCGCGCGATGGGCAAGAAGAAGGCCCAGGAGATGACGTATCAGCAGCAGATTTTCATCGACGGCGCCAAGACCAAGGGCGTGCCCGAAGAAAAGGCACTGGCCATCTTCAAGGAGATCGAAGGCTTTGCCTCGTACGGCTTCAACAAGAGCCATTCAGCGGCTTACGCCCTCATCACCTATCAGACAGCGTATCTGAAGGCGCATTACCCGACGGAGTTCTTCGCAGCGGCGCTGACCGCCGACAAGGACAAGATCGAGAAGGTGGTGCGCACCATTGCCGAAGCGCGCGCCTGGGGTGTCGCCGGCTTGCCCCCCGACATCAACGCCAGCGAGACCGACTTCACCGTGGTCTACGCACACGCTGACGGGCGCGGCCCAATGGGGACGACCGGGCGCCTGCGCGACCGTCACGGGCCGCAGATTCGCTTCGGTCTGGGCGCGGTCCGGGGGGTCGGCGAAGCGGCCCTCGAGACCATGTTCGAAGCGCGGCGCGCCGGTGGGCCTTTCCGGGACCTTTTCGACTTCGCCACGCGGGTGGATGCCAAGCGGTTGAACAAAGGCGTGCTCGAGGCGCTGGTCCAGTGCGGCGCTTTCGACTCGGTGCTCGAGCCCCGCGGCGTCACGCGTTCGCGCGCCTTTGCTGCCATCGATCGCGCGCTCGAGCGCTCGCGCAGCTCGAGCCGCGACCGCGAGCGCGGGCAGACAACGCTGTTTGGCATGTTCGAGCAGGCCGCACCCGCTGGCGGAGCGCTGGTTTCCGGTGACGAGTATCCGGCGGCCGCAGTGGATTGGGATCGGATGGAGCTTCTGCGTCGTGAGAAGGCCGCGCTTGGTTGCTACGTCTCCGGTAACCCGATGTTCCGCTATCAGAGCAAGCTGAACCGCTTGAACGTGCTCAGCACCATGAAAATCGCTGACCAGGCGCCGTGGTCGATGGCGGTCGTGGCCGGCATGGTCGAGAACTATCAAGAGCGGCTGTTCAAGGGTGGAACCGCCGGACGCGCCGCCTTCTTCGATATCGAAGACATGTACGGGCGCGTCAAAGCCAAGCTGAAGGGCGACCGCATCGAAACCTCTGCGCACCTGCTCACGGGCGGTGATCCGGTGATCGTCACGGGAAAGGTGAGCTTTCCCATGACGGAGGAGCCCGATGAGGATCGCGAGCCCACGTTGCTCGTCGATCAGGTGGAAAGTCTGTCAGACGCCGCCCTGAAGGCCACGCGCGCCGTGTCCATCCGCCTGGATGCGGAACGAACGGATCGAAGTGACCTGCTGGCGTTGCGTGATCTCCTCGACAAGTCTCCAGGCTCCTGCCCCGTCGAGCTGGTGCTTGCTCTGGGCAGCGGAGCGGAGGCGGTGCTAGACGTTGGCCACAGCCGGATCACCCCGAGCGACGCCTTTCTTGGCGGCCTCGAGCGTGTGTTCGGGCAACCCGTGGCCGAGCTGCGCTGAGCTACCCGCGGGGACCCGGCCTCGGGCCGGTGCCCCCCTAGCTGGGAGCTTGGCCGTTCGCGGGGGACGCCCTTAAAGTGAGCCCCGGCATGAGGGAACTGCGCGCAGAGCTCGTCCGCATCGATTCGCGCGGTCAAGCACACGCTATCGGCGCCGTCGCGAGCCAACGCCTGCGAGCGCGTCAGGGCACGTACCGGGTGCTGCCGGCACCGCAGCACCTCATCCTTATGCGCGCGAGCAATGAGGATGGCGAACGTCAGGGTGAAGCCGTGGCCCGCTTGGCGGGCGAGATCCCCGCGCCCGGCTCGCTCTGCGATATCGTTGCCTTCGTCGCACAAACCGGATGGCGCGGCGAGCTCGCCGTGTTTGCTGGCGACGAGTGTCGGAGCGTGTTCTTCGAACGCGGCAATATCGTCGGGGCAGTGACCAACGTCGAGGCCGAGCGTATCGGCTCGATCCTCTACAAGTTCGGCGCCATCGACAGAGCCCAGCGCGACCGAACCCTGGCGGCGGCCCACAGCGGCAAACGCTTCGGCGAGGCCGCCATCGATCTCGGCTTCTTGACCCAAGAGCAGCTCTACCGGCTGATCGCCAAGCAGGTGGATGAGATCGTCTGTGCAGCGCTCGCGCTGGGGGACGGCACCTTCTTTTTTCTGGACGGCTTCGACGACTCGCGCCTGGTGGTGCGACATACGGCCAGCGCGACGGCCCTGCTGATGGATGCCGTCACGCGCATGGACGAGCTGCAGTTCTTCCGCCAGAAGATTCCGACCATGGAGCACGTGCCGACGCGCAACGAAGGCCCCAGTCCGCCCGACGAGCTCGCGGCACTGTATGCGCTGGTGAACGGACAGCGGACGATCGCAGAGCTCGGTCGTCTGACGGGGCTTGGTGACTTCGAGACGAGCAAGCAGCTCTACGCGCTCGTGCAATCTCACCACGTCAGTATCCAGCTGCCACGCGACACGGGTGGCCCTGTCGCGATCGTTGCCGCAGCGAACGACGCCCTGAGCGTCATCTTCGAGGCGGCGGTCGACGGCGGCCGTGACGGCGAGGTCCGCGAGAGCCTGGCTTCGTTCGCGTCCGGAGCCGGTGTCTACGACATCCTCTTTCGAAGAGCGGGTCCCAGCCCGCAGGGCACCTTCGAGGCGAAGACGGTGGTCGACAACTCGCTGCTCGTCGCAGGCGGCGCGGACGCCGCGCAGGTCTTGAAGCAGATGCTGCACGAATACGTGAGTTTTGCCTTGTTCAGCGCTGGCGCGGCGCTCGGATCCGCGGCGGAGTCCGGACTCGTTCAACAGGTCGGGCCGATGCTGGCGGTGCTCCGACCGCAGGGCTGAGCGCCCCGAGGTTCGCGCAGCGGGGCGCTTTTGCGACGCATGGACGTTGACCGCGGACGACGTTCGTGAAAAACCTCCGCGCCTGCTTTCGGGTCGATAGCTCAGCCGGTTAGAGCAGCGGATTTTTAATCCGTTGGTCCTGGGTTCGAATCCCAGTCGACCCACCATAGGACGTTGATGCGCCATGCCGGGGGGTGCGACGCCGCGCGAGCGGTGCAATGCCGCGCGAGCGGCGCAACCTGCCTGCCACTCGTTAGCAGCCCGCGAGTTGAGCGGCGGTGAGGCCGTCAGTGCTGGTACCGGAATTTTACGGTGACGCACCTGCCGACGCTTTCGCACCGGCTCGACGCAACCCTGCCCAGCGCCGCCACGTTTCCAAGGTGCTTCAGTGTTGAGGCGGTATGTCGCAGCGTGAGCTTGGCTGCGCGTGCGTCGCGCGCGGCGAATGACGCCGGAGCTCTCGCGTTGCAAAGGTTCACCCGCAGGGCCTCTGCAGATGACCCGAGACAGGCAGTATGCGACACTTTCATGAGGTTCCCGGACTTACCCCGAGCAGGAGACTTACATGAGAAGAGCACGAACTTGGTTGTCCCTATGCGTCACCTTGAGCAGCGTCGGCGCGTTCGCGACCGCCTGCGGCAGTGATGAAGTAACGGGTGGGAGCGGGGGAACGGCGGGGGTGGGCGGCGCGAGCACTGCGGGTCGCGGCGGCGGCTCCAGCATCGGGGGCTCGGGCGGCTTGAGCGGCGGCTCCGGTGGCGGGAGCGCAAGGACCAGCAACCTCGGCAAGGCGTGTGTCACGGACGCCAACTGCGGCACGGGCCTCTTCTGCCTCCAGGACCCCGTGGCGCCGAACGGCCTCTGCACGGCGGAGTGCACCGCGGATACTGAATGCGAGGCCTTGGCGGCTAACTCCGTGTGCGACCTCCCGGTGGATCCGGACGGTGCCCCCGCAACCGGATTGTGCCTCCAGGGTTGCGGCGCATCAGGCGCCGCCCAGTGTCACGGGCGCGGTGATTTCGCGTGTCGGTTCCAGAACGCGCTGGAGACGGGCACCGCATGCGAAGACGACACTGATTGCTCGCCGGGCGATCTCTGCGTGGAGGATACGCGAGCGGGGGCCCCCGCGGGGAGCCTCACGTGTATCGAGGTGATTCTCGCGTGTTTGCCAACGTGCGGCAGTGACTTGGACTGCGGCGAGGGCTTCTGCAATGTCGGCACGGGTCTGTGTGAGCCCGAGCCCGTCCCAGGTGACCCCATCGGCAGCAGCTGTGATCCTGACGCTGGTGCCGGGCAGGAGACATGCCAGGGCGGCTTGTGCCTTGGCGGCGAGGGCGGCGGCTTCTGCAGCGGGTATTGCAACTTTTCTGCCCTCTCGTCCTGCGGTTGGACGGGCGAGCAGGGCGTGCCGGCGGACGCTGCGTGTTTGTTCACGCCGCGAATCGGCGGTGAGGATACCGGATTCTGCGGTCAGCTTTGCGATTGCACTGCCGACTGTCTCACCCCCGGTGTGGAGTGCATCGAGTTCACCGGGCAATTAGCGCAGCTGATCCCCTTGTTCGGACGACAAGGCTATTGCGGCGAGCCCGATCCTGCCGAGCCTTCCCAAGTCATCATTTCGGAGTGCGCGGGCGGAGCGGGTGGAGCGGGTGGAGCCGGCGGGGCGGGTGGAGCCGGCGAGGCGGGTAGCGGTGGCGCGCCGCTCGGTGGTAGCGCGGGCGAACCCGGTGAGCTGGAACCCGGCGAAGCTGGCGCTGGCGGGACCAGTGGTGCCGGCGCGGGCGGTGACACAGCCGGCTGAGCAATGTCATGTGCCGTGGCTAGGCGGCAACCGCCGCGTAGCCTTGACGTTCGTCAGTCCAGGGATTCGCCGCGCGTCTCGACCACGCGCGGCGAACGTCCCGGATGCACGCCGCGCGTCTGCAGCCGAGCCACATGTCGGTCGAGTGAGAGCCGCAGTCGTCGCGCAGCCCAGCGACGGCTCGGCGGTATCAACAACAGAAGCCCGGCGACGTCCGTCAGAACGCCGGGTGCTATGAGCAGCGCGCCGCCCACGAGCACCAATACGCCCTCCACTACGCCGGCTTCCGGGGTACGCCCGGCGGTGAGTGCGCTGCGCCAGGCACGCCAGACCCTTCGCCCTTCGCGACGTGCAAGGAGCGTCCCTGCGAGGCCCGTCAGCATCGTGAACGCAACCGTCGGCCAGATGCCGATGCGAGAGCCAATCCCGATCAGCAAATAAAGCTCAATCAGGGGGATGAGGATGAAGGCGATGGGCAGGAAGCGCACGGTGTCGAGTGTAGCGCGTCGCGTGCTGGGGCGGGACTCGCCGAATCCCTGCGTCTTTCGTTGTCGGGGCCATGCTCGGTCGCTGACAGCGGAGCGGTGCCAGCGCGCACGGTGAGCACGAGCTCCGCGACGCTCGGCTGCATAGGTGGCGTGGCTCGCTGCAGCACGTCCAGCATGCAGCGAGTCACTCCTGGATCTGGAAAACGCGTCTCGTGCTCCTCTGCGCTCGATACCGCCCCGCTACTCGACCAGCGCACGCGCAGCGCGATGCGGCCCCACAGCGCGGGATCGCGCTGCAGGCCCGCGGCAAAACACTGCGCCATGGCGGCAAGCTCTTCCTCCCACCGGCTCGGTAGCGCCGCGCTATCGGCTCGCACTGCTGAGCCCGGGTCTCCAACTGCGGGTAGCGGTGCGTCGCCGGGCCAGAGTTGAATAGTGAGGTCCGCATCGAGAGCACGCGGTGGCGCCGCAAAACGCAGCTGGCGGGCGGCTCGCACCACGCAAGCAGCAGTCGCGCGCTCGCGCAGCTCCGTGTTCAAGAGCCTTGCATGCAAGACGCGACCACGCGCGCCCACGGTGATGCGCACCTTCGTGGTGCCGCCAAGCTCCGGGTGGCGGCGCAAGCCCGCCTCGAAGCACAGGCGGAAGGGCCAGTATCCGCTGCTGCGCGCCTGAGCGACGAGCTTGCTGCTGGTGAGCAGCTCGCCTCGAGCTCTCTGTGGTAGCCGGCGCGAGACGGAAACGGCATCCACCACGACACGAGCTGCGGGGTGGTAGCGTTCCTGGTTGCTGGGATGCTCTGGGTCGCCATTGCCCCCGAGGTTCCAGCGAGCGAGCTCTTCATCGAACGTGGAAGCGGCTATCGCGCCTGCGGGGCGGGCAAGCGGGAGTGTCTCCACCTCGAAGGCGAACAACGAGCCCGGACGGGGCTGGCCAGGAGCGATGACCTCGTTCCCGTCGTAAACGCCAGGAGCCATGTGCGGCACTGCAGCCGCTGCGGACGCGCTCTCGGTGCGCAGAGCACTACCCGCGGCGGCGCCGGGGACGCTCATGACGGAGGACGCCGGTGGGACGGATGTCCCCAGCGGCGCCGCGCTCGACAGCTGCACCGAAGGCCGTGCGCAGCTGAATACCGCCAGGATCAACGAAGCTGATACACTGCTGCGTGGCCACATGCCGGCCCTTTATACAGTCAGCGACGGCGCCAGGCAGCGACCTCAACGCATCTGGAGGGCTTTGTGCCTCGAAGCGAAGCGCTCGAAGGCAGCGATGAAACGCCGCGCGTCGTAGGACTTCGGAATGGCACCCAGCGCACCGGTGCTGGTGAGAAGCTGCGCCAGCGCTTCCTCCTCCAAGCTCGAGCAGAAGATAACGCCCGTGCGGCTGATTTGAGAGCTGCGACGGATCATTTGCGCCAGCTCGCCCCCAGAGAGAGCGGGCATGCGCACATCCAACAGCACCAGGTCAGGCTTTTCGGCCGCAATCCATTGGGAGGTGCCCAGAGCGTTCTCACGTGTGGAGACGCCGTAGCCGGCTTGCTCCAGGCGTTCCTGGATGACTTGTAGGACGACGGGATCATCATCGACCACCAACACTTTTCCGCGCACGGAGCAGGGCAGGCGGGGAGACGGAGGTCCGTTCATCTAGTGGTGGGGCTGCTAAGGGTCACGCGCTTCCGTTCCTGCAATGTCCGTGCGAGCAAGGCCGCCCGGCGCGCTTCGGTGGAGTCGGGCGTGGAGGCCCGCCCTGGGCTAC
>DASQDA010001129.1:0-4816 GCA_035634435.1 Polyangiaceae bacterium | reverse complement strand
GAAAAACGCGCCCTGTACGACCAGATCGCGCGTACACCCAGCGTGGACACGGTGCGTCGGCGCGTGGCCCTCGATGAGCTCTCCGCGCTAACGGCTGCCGCCGTGAACGTTGCTGATTTGCCGCGCATGAAGGAGCCTGCTGCGGCTGCGCCGCGCGCTTTGGCGCTGCCTGAAACGAGCGCTGCCATGGCCGCACCGAGCCCCAGGCCAGCGGCGGCCAAGCCCGACGCAGCTCGGCCCCTCTCGCCCGCTAAACCGTTACCCGCGAAACCTTCGGGCCCCGCTACCTTGGTGCGCGAGAACCCGTTCGAATCAGCGCCTTGAAAGCCTCGTCCGAGCTGCCAGAGGCAGAGCGGATCGAGCTCTGCGCGCCGGTGGCCACCCCGCGCTCGGTGTTGACCTCACGTCCCGTGCTCGCGGTCGCAGGTGTGTTGCTCCTGGGCGTGATTGCAGAGCTGGTACCAGGGTTGGCAGCGCTGCGCGTACTGACGCCGAGACCAGCGGAGGAACAGCGTGAGCCGCCGCCCCCCGCTCAGACCGCCCTCGAGGTTGGCGAGGCGTTGCTGAACGACGACACGCGCAGCGGCAATGAGCTTGCACCTCAGGCCCAAGCCCCGAGCCGAGCGCCCTTCGGGTCGGCCCCCGGCGAGCCCGATGCATCCGGCGACACGCAGGCCAAGGTCTCCATCGTCGATCCGAGCGGGGCTGCGCTGGACCGGTTCTTCATCGCTCTCGAGCGCACGCAAAGGAAAGTACCCGGCGCCATTACGCGCATCACGCACTTCGGCGATTCCATCGTCGTCAGTGACTACGTTTCCGGCACCTTGCGGCGGCGCTTTCAGGAGCAGTTCGGCGATGCGGGGCACGGCTTCACTCTGATCGCCAACGCTTGGCCCGCCTACGTTCACGAGGGGGTCGAACGCTATGCGACGGTGGGTTGGAAGGTGAGCCGCGTGGTCGGCCCGCTCGCTGCCGACGGTCTCTACGGGCTTGGCTGCGTGTCGTTCAAAGCCGACAAAAACGTGCTCGCTCGCTTCTCCACCGTGGAAAAGGGTGAGCAGGGCCGCCGGGTCTCGCGCTTCGTGGTGCTGTACCTGGAGCAGCCTTCCGGCGGAAGCTTCCGCGTTTCGGTCGACGGGACACCGCGCGAAGTGGTCAGCACGGACGGCCCAGTCAAGCGTTCGCGCTTTCACGAAGTCCGTGTGTCGGATGGACCGCACGAGCTAGAAGTATTCACCCAGTCGGGCGTCTCGCGCCTCTTTGGCGTCATCCTGGAACGCGACGAGCCCGGCGTGGTGCTCGACGCAATCGGCATTCAAGGCGCGCGCATTCGCTTCCTCGACAAGCAGGAGGACGCCCATTGGGCCGAGCAGCTCGCCGCGCGCTCTCCGAGCTTGCTCGTTTATCAGTTCGGCGCGAACGAGAGCGCGGACGGTTTACTGTACCCGATGGAAGACTACCACCGCACGATGAAAGAGGTCCTCGCGCAGGGCCAGCGCGCCGTGCCGGAGGCGAGCTGCTTGGTGATCGGAGCCATGGACCGCGCGTCGAAACGCGGCGAAGAGCTGGTCAGCGTGCGTGTCATCCCTTCGATAGTTGAAAAGCAACGGCTCGCTGCAGCCGAAGCGGGCTGCGCCTTCTTCGATACCTACGCAGCCATGGGTGGCTCGGGCTCGATGCCACGCTGGGTGCGACGCGGGCTCGCGCAGGCCGACTTCACCCACCCTAGCTCGGTAGGCGCCGACGTCATTGCTACGTGGATTTACCGGGCGCTGATGCAGCGCTACGGCGAGTTCGTTTCGCGCACCGGCGACGCCAGACCGAATGCAGCCCCCGCCAGCAGCTCACCCAGTCGGCGATAGCCCTTGGCCGTGTAGTGCACCCGGTCACCGGTGGCGAGCGGCGGCGCAGTGCGCATCCAGTCCGCATAGGAGCCTGGTCCGCCCATGAGGGCCTGCGCGCTCACGAAAGCACAACCCAGCTCGGCTGCGGCACGCTGCTGGGCGGCGCCAATCAGCGCAACGCGCGCCGCCGATGCGCCCGTTGGGTCGAGCGCGTCGGGCGGTCCGACGATCAGGCAGTCGACCTCCGGCGCTCCGCGACGGATGCGACCCACGAGCAGCGCCATTTGCTCCTCGTAGGCGCTGACGCGCAAGCCGTCGAACGCTTCGTTCGTGCCGTAGGCGATGATTGCCAGATCCGGGCGCCGCGCCATGACTTCTGCCGCAAAAGCCGGCTCGGACCAGGCGAGCGTCGTTGCGAGGCGGGCGCCGTCGATGCCCAGCGTGTCGAGCACGACGCCGGGCACGCTGCCCTCGACGATGACGCCATAAAAGCGCGGTCTGCCGCGGAGGGTCGCGAGCTCTAAAGTGTCCTCGGCGCTTCCCACGAGCTCCAGACGCCGGATGGGGCTACCGGCGACCGAGCTGCCGTCGGTCGGCTTTTTCACCGTGACCTTGTGCGCTCCGAGGTTGGCCACCCACGCGCCACGGTCGTTCAGATCGAACAGCACCGTGAAGCGCGCGCTGCCCTGCAACGCGCCCCGCGCAACCTTGATACTCAAGCGCACAGGCTCGGCTATGGGTGCTGCTCGTATGCCCCCCAACCCGAAGACGCCGTCGTCCTGCGGAGCACGCCGTGCGGGCGACTCCGGCTGAATGCGAAAGCGGCCGCTACGCCAGACCACCGCTTGATCGTGGCGGTAGCTCGCAAGGCCGAGCCGCAGGTAGCCTGGGCCGCCGGGCGCATGCCTGGCCCACAGCAGCGATCGAACTCGACCGCTCCAGTAATCGGCAGCCGTGTGCGAGTCGCCGAGCCAGAGCACACGTACCGCACGTTGCCGCCGCCCGGCGTCCAGCTCCTGCAAGGCCTGAGCAAAGCGGCGGAGCTCCGGCGCATTCCGTTGCTCGGATCGCGCTGCTCCCGCGGGCAATGGCGCCGCCTCAGCGGGTTCTACGGCGACCAGCCGGCGGGGGCGCGGTGTTGCTTCACGAGCCGCTGCGCCGGCGGAGATCGAGCGCGGCAACGGCGGTGCGTCCACGGTCGCAGGGTGGCTGCACGTGAGCACGATCAACGCTGCGCCGAACGCGACCAGTGGCCATGACGCGGCGCGAGCACCATGCGCGTCAGGCAACGAGAAATGACGGACGATGCGGCCTTCCTCCGGCGAGCGAGCTGTCATCCAACCGCTCCCGGATGTGATCGAGCATTGGGTCGAGATAGCTTTCGAGCGGAGGACACCGGGGGGCACCGTGGGCAGTCAGCTCTGCCATGACGTCCATAGCGTACTCCGCCGATGTGGTGAGAACTTCCAAGATGCCGCGCGCGTTTTGCGGCAGCAGACGCGTGGCTGGATTTCCAAGCAGAGACCGGGTCAGCGCCCCCGGATTGAAACCCGGCTCTAGACGTTTGCCGGAGCGTTGCGCCACCAGCTCGAGGAAACGGCGTAGCGTGAAGCGCTCGGGCGAGAGCGCATGGTAGGTCGCCGCCGGGCGCTCCGCGCGCGTGACGAAGGTGCCGACACGCGCCAGGTAGTCCACAGGCGTGAGCGGTAGCGGCGCTTCGGCACCGCTCGGTATCGGTAGCGTGACGTCTTTCGGAGCGCTGGCCACCAGCACGGCCAGCAGATGTGGCGCCCCGAAATAGTCGATGGTGCGACCCTCGAAGTCGCCGAGCAAGTGGCCTGCTCGCAGCGTCGATATTGGCGCTCGGCTCAGCCGGAGCATCCGCTCGGAGATGGCCAGCGTGCGCTCGGCGGGGCTTCGAAACGATTGCCCGCGGCTGAGCTCGACCTCCAGCACGCGACCCGAGCGCGTGCCGCTGACGAACACGCTGGAGTAAAACACGGCCGAGCGCAGCCCGGACGCAACCTTCGTCAGCTCGAGCAACTCACGCGTGGCGCCAACGTTGACGCTCTCGGCCAGCTCTTCTCCGACGTTCGGGTCGACGATGGAGTAGGCAGCGTGCACGTGCTCGACACCGCGGCAAAGCTCGAGGTACGCCGGGCCTGCTAACCCAAAATCCATGGCGGCGGGGTCGCCCTCGAGCAGCCGAAGCCGCTCCGTTGCACGAACGTCGCCGCTGGTCCGCTGAGCCTCGATCCAGGTGTTGGCTTCGTCGATCCGCTCTGGGTGCACCAGCGCGACGATACCCGTCTGGCCACCTTCGCTCAGCAGCTGCCGCACCACGGCCTGCGCTCGCAGCGCCGGAAAGCCGGTGACGAGTACACCCATCTTCATGGCAACCTTCCTCCTAGTGTCCCCATTCAATCAAACGCCCCAGACCTTTCGGGGGCCAGGCGCGGGACCGGAGGCGCGTCCAGCGAACGTGCCGAGACAGCGCGGGAGCTCACCGCCGCAGTGGAAAGCTCCCCAGGCACTCAGAACGGGATGTCGTCGTCCCCGCCGCCGTAATCGGCGTCGTCATAGCCGCCACCACCCGCAGGCGCCGCTGCCTCGGGCTCGCCGGGCGCGCCGTAGTCGTCGCCGCCTCCGGCTCGTGGCCCACCGCCGCCACCGCGCGCACCGCCGGCCAGGACGATGTTGTTGGCGACGATCTCGGTTCGGTAGCGCTTGTGCCCTTCCTTGTCGTCGTAACTAGAGGTGCGCAGGCCCCCTTCGATGAAGATGCGCGAACCCTTGGACAAGATCTTGTTGAGGGCCTCGGCGCGTTTCCCCCAAACGACGATGCTGTGCCACTCCGTACGCTCCTGTCGGACGCGATTACGATCGAGATAGCTCTCGCTCGTCGCGAGCCGAAGCTTCAGGACGGCCTGACCGCTCGGCGTCATGCGAAGCTCCGGGTCGGCGCCCAGGTT
>DASQDA010001128.1:0-3623 GCA_035634435.1 Polyangiaceae bacterium | reverse complement strand
CGCCCGCAGTCCCGCCGCCTGCCGCTCCGGCGCCCGCAGTCCCGCCGCCTGCCGCTCCGGCGCCCGCAGTCCCGCCGCTCGCCGACGTTCCTCCGACGCTCGAGGTACCGCCTTGTCCTGCTGCGGCGCTAGCGCCCGCCTGGGACGAGCCGCCGAAGGAGGGCGCCGAGCCGCCCCGACCAGCGACACCCGCGCCCGAAGCGGCAACGTTGCCGCCCGTGCCACCAGAGAGCTCGACGGAGGTGGTACCGCCGCCGCCCAACGCGTGAGCGCCGCTTCCGCCCGCGGCAGTGGCACCCGCGGTATTGCCCGCGTTGGGCCGGCCATCGCTGGAGCAGCCGCTAAAAGCGATCAGCAGTGCGGCGGAGGCGGAGGGCAACCAGGGGCGAGGAGTCGATGCTGCACGTATCGTCACCCGACGAGGGTAGCCCAGGAGCGTTCCAGGAGCACAACCCTCGCGAAGCGCGGTAGCATGCGTTTCATGTACTACGCGAGTTTTCGTCAGATGAAGAAGATGCTCGGGCAACTGGACAAGTGGCTCGAAACCGCCAACGCCTACGCGGCCAGCAAGTCATTCGACTCGAAGGTTTTCGTGACGGCGCGCCTGGCGATCGATCAGTTCCCCTTCGCGCGTCAGGTCCAGGCGGCATGTGACACTGCAAAGCTTGCGGCGTCCAGATTAACCGGCAAGGAGGCGCCTTCGCATCCCGACACGGAGCAAACGTTGGACGAATTGCGCACGCGTGTCGCCGCTGTCGTGGCCTACCTGGACGGCTTCTCCGAGAACGACTTCGAAGGTGCAGCCAGCCGCAGCATCACTCAACCCCGCTGGGAGGGAAAGACGATGACGGGTGCAGACTACTTCCTGGAGCACGCCCAACCCAATTTCTTCTTCCACCTCGCCCACGCCTACGCCATCCTGCGGCACAACGGCGTCAGCATCGGCAAACGCGACTATCTCGGTGCACTCACGCAGCGCGCCCCCTGACGCCGCTGGCACGACGGGCGGCTCGAGCTGCGTTTCGCCAGAGGCGCGGGTCACTCCAAGAGCCGCCCCTGGTGGCACGCGCGACGCGCCACCAGGGCTAGTTTTGCCGTCCCGTCGTACGGCGGGGAAAGGTCGAGCTGGGCGGCGCTCGACCGAGCCCAAGCAAACAGCGAGACCCAGAGCAGGGGTCGTGGTAGTCGGGGCGCTTCCCGCGCTGGTTCACACCCCCAAGCGTTCGCGAAGCGATGGCAGCTCAAGCTCGACCCGTACGAAAGCCAAGCAGCGCCCCGAAGAGCGCAAACGCTGGCCGTTCGCAGCGAACGCGCCGCGGGCGCAAGAGCGCTCGCCCGAGCGCGGCCCGCTCTCCGCTGGAGACCGGCACGGGGCCGGATGCGACGGCGCCCGATGAGGCGCCCGCCTCCAGCCGCAAGCCAAAGGGCACCCCCGCTTCGCTGTCGTCACGCAAGGGCGACGACCCTGCGCTCGAGCTCGAGGACAGTGTTTTTTTCGAGAGCTGCAGCTGGTCGGAAGCGCCTGGCGTGCTCACGACCGACGAGCCGCACCTGGCCCGGCTAACGCAGGAGCAGTGGCAGCGCCGGTTGTGGTTTCGCCGCCAGGTCAGGCGAATGATGGCATGCCTCGGCGCATTCGCGCTGGTAGTCACGGCAATCCGCGTGCTCGCGCTCGATTGACGCTCTGTCGCGCCCTCGCTCAGAACGCCCGGCCACTGGCAGCGAAGTTGCCGCGGCGTAAGCGCGCGACCAGCACGCGCGGCAACCACAGACCGAAGGTGACGCCCGGCCAGGCCACCATGCCAAACCTGGGCGCCAGTAGCAGAGCGAGGAGCGCAGCCTGCGGAAGAGCACAGACGAAGAGCGCGAGCGCGCCGCCCGCAGCCGACGACTCCAAGGCACGAAAGCGCTCACTCGCGGCGATGTAGCTGCGCAGCAAGAGGGCGTGCGGCAAGAGCAGAGCCAGCCCCCAGACCAGCCCACTGATCGCGCCGAGCACGCTGTCTTTGAAGGGCCCAAAGGTCACACCGGCAAAGCCGCCGGGATCAGCGAGCGCGAGCACGAGCCCCGTCGCTGCGAACGCCAAGCCGGTGCACGGCACCGCGGCCAAGCTCCAGAGGAGCGCGAGTCCGTTGCTCGTCGCGCGCGGCGGTTCCGCTCGGGTAGGCGCTGCGCTCACATCTTTTCCGCCGCTCATGTGTACCAGCCTCTTAGCGCCGCCGGGGCAGGCTGGCAGCTCTGCAGTCGGTAGGTGCCTCTGCGCCACGCATTTCACGCGAACAACGCTGGGGCTGAAATGCGGTCCAACACGCGAGCAAACTGGCCTGCTAGCGCCTATGGCCCCCGCCGGCCCCAGGGGGTACGCTCCTTCGGAGGCGCACCATGACCGCAGACGGCAAATACAACGACGACGAGGTGCGCACGATCATCGACCGTGCGCTGCGCGGCCAGCAGGGCCGCGACGTGAGCCACGAAGAGCTGTTGGCGGTCGCCTCCGAGGTGGGCATCTCGCGCGAGTCCATCGAGCTTGCGGCCCGGGAGGTGGAACAGACACGCGAGACCCAGGTGGCGACCGAGCGGGTGCTCGCGCGTCGCCGCCGCACGCTGGCCTCGCACATCTGGACCTTCGTCGCCATCAACGGCTTCCTGTTCGCGATCAACTTCTTGAGCACTCCAGGCCAGTGGTGGGTGCTGTTCCCGCTGATGAGCTGGGGCCTGGGCCTCGTGTTCCACGCCCGAGCGGCCCTGTCGAAGCACGTCTCACCCCGCGCGCTCCGGCGCGAGCGCGAGCGCATGCAGGCAGAGCTTTCGCCGGGCACACGCGTTGAGCAGCGCGTCGAATCTGCGGCTGCCGCGCCGGGCGGCGCGCGCGCGCAGGACGCCGCCGCTCCGCGGGTGCGCGTCGGCGGGCCCAGCGCGACCCAGAACGACGAAGAAGCGGAGGATGAGGGTCTCGCGGGCACGTCGCAGCGCAAGCGGCACAGCTAGAGCGTTGCGTCGCAGGCATACGCCGGCCGAGCAGCTACACTGCGCGCGCGATGTCCGAAAAGACCTACCCCTGCCCGTGCTGTGGCCACGTCGTGTTCGAGGAGCCGCCGGGTTCCGACGACATCTGTCTGGTCTGTTTCTGGCAAGACGACGTGATGCAACTGCGCTGGCCGCAGCTCGGAGGCAGCGCGAACGCGGTTTCACTGGAGGAGGCGCAGCGCAACTTCCTCAGGCTCGGAGCGAGCGAGGCTCGCTTCAGCGGCGATGTACGCCCGCCCGCTGCGGACGAGCCGCTGGACAGCACCTGGCGCCCGATCGACCCGAGCGACGCGTTCGAAGCTCCCGACGACAGCGCGCCCTGGCCCGACGACAGCACCACCCTGTACTACTGGCGCCGCACCTTCTGGCGCAGCCCGCACCGTCGAAACTAGCACCTCCGCTGCGAGCGTTCGCGACTAGTGTTGTGTCTGAGAAGTTGTAATCGTTTTGGGGCTGGGGCCCCAAAACCTGAGGGTGGGGCCCCGATGAATTCACTTCATGGGGGCGGGAGCTGAGCTCCCGATGGTAAAAGAAGTAGTGCACTTCGCTGCGTAGCAGCGAAGCACTACGACACGAAGCCGCGCATCTTGGAGTCG